>WJJN01000320.1 GCA_014729735.1 Candidatus Zhuqueibacterota bacterium | reverse complement strand
GGCGCTGAAACTGAAGGCTGGGAGTCGGCATTCGCCCCTGTTCCACGCTGGTGGCAGAGAATCTTTTATCAGTATCATTATCCTGATCAGGATGATATATCGAGAAAGCAAAAAGAATATATTCAGAATTTCATTTATAATTATGAAAGCCTGATGAAAGAACCGGATTATGCCGATCTGCAAAATGGCTACTCCCGCTATATAAACGTTAATTCCTTTGTAGATAATTTCATTCTAATCGAGATGACTAAAAACATCGATGGGTATCGTTTGAGTACTTTTTTTCATAAAGACCGGGACAGCAAAGACGGCAGACTCACTATGGGTCCTGTCTGGGACTACAACCTTGCTTTCGGAAATGCCGATTATTACAAAGCCGATGTTATACACGGCTGGCAAGTCGATTTTAAGGAGAAAGATGACTTCTGGCAAATTCCGTTTTGGTGGCAAAAATTAATGGCTGATCCGAATTTCGTTGCTAAAATTTATACTCGCTGGCATCAATTACGACAGGATATTCTGGATACGTCCAGAATTATTTCGATCATCGATTCGATGGCAGTACATATCGATGAAGCGCAAAAGAGGAATTTCAAGCGCTGGGATATACTCGGCACCTACATTTGGCCCAATCCATACATCGGCGGAAGTTATTATGCCGAGATACGTTACCTGAAATACTGGCTCCAAAGCCGGATTCTATGGATGGATATGAATTTACAGAATATGCTGGCTGTTGACAGAGAAAATAGCTTTCCCGCACATTTTGCCCTTAAACAAAATCATCCCAATCCGTTTAACTCAAAAACACAGATCGACTATATCCTCTGGAAATCCGGCAATGTTCGCATTGTTATTTACGATCTGCTGGGAAAACATATTAAAACGCTGGTAAATAATCCGCAGCAGGCAGGCAATTTTCAAGTTCGTTGGGATGGGGTGGACGAGAACGGATATCCCGTAGCTGCAGGAGTGTATTTCTGCCGCATGGAAGCTGGCGAATTTGTTAAAACGATTAAACTTGTGGTCACGAAATGATTATTATTTTAATAATGGCTTTTTTATCATTTTAATAATCTTTAAATATTTATATGAATATAAATAATGGATAAACTCTTTAAAAACAATGAAAATAAAAATTTTGGAATGATGGTATGCTAATTGCAAAGTTCCGAAACATATTAAATCGGAAAATGTGTTATGTTTCAAAACCTTGCAACCACCGACCTGATTCTGATACTTCTTTATTTTATATTACTCCTCGGGATTGGCTTCCATTATTCGAGAAAAGAGAAAAACAGCACCGATTATTTTCTTGCCGGAAAAAATGTCGGGTGGATAGCCATTGGTGCATCGTTGTTTGTCACTTCTATTTCGAGCGAGCACTTTCTTGGATTGGCAGGTACCGGAGCGACGTATGGTCTTGTCGTCGGGCATTTCGAATTAATGGCTACATTTTTCGTGCTGTTATTGAGCTGGGTATTTGTCCCTTTTTATATAAAATCAGGCGTATACACGATGCCGGAGTTTTTGGAACGTCGCTATAATAAATCGAGCCGAATGTATTTGACCACCATTTCCATTATCAGTTATGTATTCACAAAAATACTGGTGATTTTGTACGCGGGTGGCTTGCTACTGAATGAAATTATGGGTTTGGATATGGCGGTCTCGGCAATCATTATGATTACAATTGCCGGAATGTACTCCATGACCGGAGGTTTGAAAGCGATTGTCCATGTCGATATTTTACAGGCAATGGTATTTATTTTGGGTGCATTAATACTGACATTTTTTGGCTTACGAAACATTGGAGGATTATCCGAATTGCAATTAAAAGCCCCTGCGCACTTTTTCGATATGTTCAGACCGTCCTCTGATCCTGTTTTTCCCTGGACCGGCATCATTTTCGGCGTACCAATTCTCGGGATCTGGTACTGGTGCACTGATCAATATGTGGTGCAGCGAGTGCTTGGAGGCAGAGATATAAATCATGTTCGAAGCGGCACAATTCTGGCAGGTTTTCTGAAAATTCTGCCAGTCTTCATTCTCGTGCTCCCCGGGATCATTGCATACGTTCAATTCAGTGATGCCTCGCTTGGGGACAGGGCATTTCCGGCTCTTATCGCAGGTGGATTATTACCAACAGGAATTAAGGGAATCGTGATCGCGAGTTTTCTGGCTGCGTTGATCTCTTCGCTCGCGAGCAGCTTCAACAGCAGCGCGACCCTATTCACCATGGATTTTTACCGGCAATTTCGCCCGCATTCGACGGAAAAGGAGCTGGTACTGGTGGGACGCCTCGCCACAGTAGCAATTATATCTCTTGGAATTCTTCTGATTCCGTTTCTTCGGTTCATCAGCTCTCATATTTTTATTTTTTTGCTAAAAGTGCAAGCATACATCAGCCCACCAATTGCAGCCGTTTTCATAATCGGACTTCTCTGGAAACGGGCGAACGGGACCGGAGCGATATGGGCGTTGGGTTCGGGAGCGGTCGTAAGCTCCTTTGTTCTAACTTTCAATTTTCTTTGTGATGGTGGATATATTTACATTCCCTTTTTGCAGCCGATTGCTGAAATCAATTTTTTGCATTTTGCAGTTTTTTTGTTTCTGATTTCGAGTGCGGTGCTGGTTACAGTGACCCTGATCGTACAATCAAAATCCTCTGATCGAATGGTGCTGTCAACTGGATTCATTGATCAACCAGGAATAGTTCAAAAAATAGGCGATACAGAACTAAAATGGACGAAAATAAATGTCGGTTTTTCGGCATTGCTGATTCTAATCGTCCTTATGCTTTATGCTATTTTCTTTTAAAATTTATTAGAATCCAAAAGCGAATGTGAACCGGAGAGGAGGTGAAAAAGCACTTTAATGTTATTGAGTAGGGGGAATAATACTAATTCATTAATGAATTTAGGCAAGATTCACTAAATTTTAAGGAGGAGTCCATGAAAAGGATTCTATTGACTTCAATTTTTGCAGTAATTGTTGTTCATCTGGCTTTCGGTCAGGTCACTATTGATAATTTTGATTCTGCTGAGCCGGATTCAATTTACTGGACATCGACTGAAGGTGCCCCAAGCGAAATGACTTTGTCCGCCGATACGGATGATTTTGTTGAGGGTACCGCATCGCTCAAAGTAGAAGCAACTATCGGTGCGTTTCATCCGTGGGGAAGTTTTGCACAGTTCGGTTACACAGTACCGGATACTCTCCCACCGATGGACTGGAGTATCAGCGATTCAATAAGCATCTGGCTGAAAGTGCACCAGGCTCCGTCACAACCGGAATACATGGTGTTCCGAATTCAGCTTGGAGATCGTCCTACCGCAGATGCTGATGAAGAGCAGTACATCTATGAAAATGCTGTGATTCTCGACGAGACTTCCGAATGGGTTGAATTAAAGGTGCCATTGCTGGAACGGGAAACTGATGGCACGACCGTACCGAATAACGAGGGTTTTGTTCTCGCACCGACAACCTGGGGTGGCTTTACCTACAATAATTCCGAATTAGACAGAGATAAAATAGTCGAATGGAATATCGGTTTAATCACCAGCGGCTGGACAGATCCTGACAATATCCCGCAAGACTCGCTTGTCGTTTCTTTTGACAATTTCGTCCGTTTTGGTGCACGCGCCACGCCTTTTGTATTCTTCAATGGCAAAACAATCCCCACGGGTATTACGACCTGGTCATGGGGTCAATCTGCGTTTGGCGTTGAAGAAGGTGCCGGTGCAATCCCGAACACGAATGCATTGAAATGGACTCAGGGAAATGAATGGGGCAATGGCTGGAGCGGAGTCGGAATGACAATCGAACCCCCGTACAATATGTCAGGCGTTTGGGCGACGGACAGCATTAAATTTAAAATGAAAGCCGAGGAAGGAGTCGGACCAATTCGCTTTCAGTTCGAAGACGGGTCTGCGAAAGTTGGTACGGTATTCCAACCCACTGCAGATAACCAGTGGCATGATTACGCATTGAAATTAAGTGAGATGACAGATCAGGATAATACGACGGGTTTCGATTCCTCGAACGTCGTTGTGCTTGGCATTATGGCAGAAGCATCGGCAATTGCCGGCAAGGTCATTTATATCGATGATCTCTGGACAGGCACTCCCGAAATCGATGTCGTCAATCCCGAAGCCCCGAGTGGCGTTGGCGCTTTAGCAAGTGATTTCTATAATCTGGTCTACTGGCAGGATGTTCCCAATGAAACCGGAGAAACTTACACGGTATATGCAAGTCTTGAGCCGATCACAACTCTTGAAAGCCCGAATGTCGACGTCGTGGCAGCAGGTGTCATGGAAGATATTCAGTCCGTTGCTCATTGGTTGGTCTACCCACTGGTCGACAAGAATTTAGATTATTACTATGCTGTTTCCTGTATGGATGCTGCCGGAAACCAGAGCCTGGCTTTTGGTTCTAATGCCCAGCCGGTTTCCAATACGGCAAAAGGCATACCCACGATCTCTCCGGCACCACCGGCTGATTTTGCAGTAGACGGAGATTTTACGGAATGGCAAAATGCAGGTATTGTGCCTTACGTCATGACTCCGGAAAATTATTTCGTCTCCACCGGTACGGTTACCGATGCGAACGATCTCACCGGTACCGTTTATCTGGCAGTGGATGACGATTATCTCTACATCGGCGTGGATTGCTATGATGACGTCTACAACTTTGGAGAAGGAAACTGGTGGGAACAGGATGCGTTTGAATTATTCATTGGTTTGTACGATCAGCGCGGCAAAAAGCACGGTTCGCCGAAACGCGGTGCCGAGCCGGATTATAAATTCGTCATGGATGAAGTTTCCTGTCGTGAAGATTTCGCTGGCAATACATTCTACACGACCGATGATGCTGATTATCACATGGAAAATTTTGGCGGACAGGATTATGTCATTGAAACCAAAATTCCACTGGATTCGATCCTGGCAGCTTCGGATGCGAGATTCCATCCGCAACGCGGTCAGCGTATTCCACTGGAAATCACGTTCCACGACAATGATGGCGCCGGCTGGGAAGGAAATCTGGTGACTTCGGCAGTGAATACGGATAATGCATATCAAACCCCGACAGTCTGGTCGAATACCTGGGTTGGCGATACGACACATGTTGTGACAGGCGTTAAAAGCGATACGCCGCCTGCGGTTGCGCACACCTATCGTCTGGATCAGAACTATCCAAATCCGTTCAATCCGACGACAAAAGTGAGCTACACCATCGCAAACACAGGACATGTAAGGCTGGCGATCTACAATATGCTCGGACAGCAGGTGAAAACGCTGGTGAACGAGCGTCAGGCTGCCGGTCATTATACGCTGGAAATCAATGCACATGACTTGCAGTCAGGCATTTATTTCTACCGGATCGAGACACAGGGCTTTACGAAAACAATGAAAATGATCTTGATGAAGTAGGATAATCCGGAGGGAGTGCGCTGCAGGCTTGCAGTGCACTCTCCGTTTCGACAAGCTCAACGGGCAGTTTCGATAAGCCAAACGGACGGTTAGCGGACGCTGAGCTTGTCGAAGCGGAAGCAGTAACAAATAAATGAAGATTCCATGAACGCACTTATATCAAAAAAAGCAATAATTTTCCTGCTGGTCGTTCTTCCCTCTTTATGCTTTGGGAAGCTATACAAAGGAGCCGAATACCGTACAAAAGAATCATACCTTTACGGCAGATTCGAGGTTCGGTATAAAGCATCGGCAGGCTCGGGACAGACGTCCACTTTTTTCACATATAACGATATCGATCCATTGACGCGCTGGAACGAAATAGATATTGAAATTCTGGGGCGCTATTCGAATGACGTTCAGTTCAACGTGATTACGCCGCGGCAGGGAAACAATCATGTACGGCACCAGTACGTTGATTTCGATCCAACGCTTGATTTTCATACATACACCATCGAATGGACGCCGGATTATATCGCATGGTTCATCGACCATGTGGAGGTCTATCGACAGACAGGCGAGCATATTCAGACCATGATCAAGCCGCAGAAAATAATGATGAATATCTGGAATCCGGTATGGGAAGGCTGGGTCGGTCCCTGGTACGACAGGGCATTGCCGCAATTTGCCTTTTATGATTATGTCAGTTACGCTTCGTACACACCCGGAGAGGGGAATATTGGTACTGACAATAATTTCAGCATGCAATGGAAAGATGATTTCGACTCGTGGGATCAGTCACGATGGGACAAAGCAACGCATACTTTTGGGGGCAACAATTGTGATTTTCTTCCCGAAAACATTGTTTTTCAAGACGGGTATATGATACTATGTTTAACAGATAACGACAACACAGGTTACATTGATAACAAGGAACCTTATATTTTATCAGCAAGAGCACGCGAAAATCTGGTGACCATTAATTTTACAGAACAGATAGACCAGGCAAGTGCAGAATCAACCGGAAATTATGCTATTACCAATGCCACAGTGACATCCGCAAAACTGCTGGAAGACAAACGCCGCGTGCAACTAACCGTCGATGGCATGGCGCCGGATCAGCCGCACAGTCTGGTCGCATCAGGAATTTTCGATACGTCCCCGAACAGCAACCGATTGTTCGCGCAGATGGTCAACATCACCATGCCGCAACCACTCAGCTTTCCGGTGAAAATAAACGTTGGCGGCGGCGCTACCGGCGATTTCCTGCCGGATCAGCCATGGAGCGAGGAAGTCGAATACGGCTATCAGGATGGACAATCATCTGTGATCTCATCAACGCAGGAAATTCAGGGAACCAATATACCGGAAATCTATCGCAGCGAGCGATGGGGATTGGTGACTTATCAAATCAGAGTTCCTTCGGGAATATACGAGCTCACCCTTTTGATGGCTGAAAACTATTTTGATCAACCGGACAAGCGTGTTTTCGATATCTATGTCGAGGGAAATCCGGTTTCAAACCAACTGGATTTATATTCAACCGTCGGGAAACACGCGGCACATACTGTTACATTATCCAATCTCGAAATCAATGATGGAATTATGAACATACACTTTTCTACTGTAAAAAATAATGCATTGCTAAACGGAATTATTATCGAAGAGATAGAAACTGGCGTGATTCAGGGAAATGCACCGGAGCAATCACGTCATTTCGCGCTGGCAAATTATCCGAATCCATTTAATAGTACAACACGAATCAATTATGAAATCCCGGAGGAAGGATTTGTAAAAATAGACATTTACGATGTACGCGGGCACAAAGTAAAATCGCTTTTAAAAGAATCGAAGTCAGCCGGTAATCATTCCATTCTTTTCAAAACAGAAAAATTAACATCCGGCGTATATTTTTGCAAGCTTCAGTTTGCACAATTCTTCGAAACAATTCGGATGGTTTTGCTACGTTAGAAAATCATGATATAAAATTTAAATAATAAATATCATTTGAGGGAAAAAAGATTATGAGAAAATGCACGATACGAATTTTATACATTTTCGCTATTAGCCTTTTATCTTTCAGCGCTGTTTGGTCGCAGACGACGGGAAAGATTTCAGGGACCATTACGGATGCCCGGACAGGAGATCCGTTACCTGGCGCAAATGTCATTATCGAGGGTACGATGATGGGCGCTGCCACTGATTTGAACGGTTCATTTTTCATCATTAATGTCCCGCCAGGTACTTACAATCTCCTCGTCAGAGTCATCGGGTACGAGAATTTGAAATATGAAAATATTCAGGTCTCGGTCAATCGGACGACAACTGCCGACATCAAATTGAAACCGACGGTGATCGAGGGAGAAGAAGTAGTTGTGCAGGCAGACCGCATGGTGATAAAAAAAGATCAGACAAGCACTGTGAGAAACGTATCATCCGAGCAGATAGAAATGCTACCGGTCGAAAACATCGGGCAGGTTGTTTCGATGCAGGCGGGAGTTGTCGACGGGCATTTCCGGGGCGGTAGAATGACGGAGGTCGCCTATTTAGTCGACGGCATCGAAGTGACCGAATCTTTTGGCGGCTCCGGACGGGCGGTGGACATCGAGCCGGAAGCGGTTCAGGATCTGGAAGTAATCACAGGTACGTTTAATGCCGAATACGGGAACGCAATGAGCGGCATTGTGAACGCTGTCACTAAAGCAGGGCAGTCGAATTTCCAGGGATCTTTTTCCGCGAATGCGGCAGAATATCTCACCGGGAATGATGATATTTTCATCGGGCTCTCCGAATTCAATCCGGTTCGAAACCAGGATTACAAGCTCCAGTTGAGCGGACCTGTGTGGGGCGATAAAATCACATTCTTTACGAATGTCCGCTACCAGGACAATCTGAATCATTTATATGGTATCCGGCGCTTCGAGGTCGATGATTACAGCAATTATGAAGCGGACGATCCCGAGCTCTGGCACACTGAGGCAAACGGAGACAGCGACTATGTTTCCATGAATGGCGGAAAGAATATTTCATTCATGGGAAAACTCTCCGCACGCCTGCACAGCAATTTCAAGGTTTCTTTTCTTTACACACTGAATGATGATAAGTGGCAGGGCTATAACCACGCGTTCAAATACAATCCGGATGGAATGGCTGCGGCGTACCGGGAAACCGATCTCTACTCTTTCAATATCAATCACATGCTTTCGCCAAAACTGTTCTATGAACTAAAACTGTCGTACATGGACAATTACTATGGCGATTATGTTTTCGAAGATTCAACCGAATGGGATGGGTATGTGCACGATGCGTATTTCAGCGATTCAGGACCTGGATTTTTTACAGGCGGACAGCAAAAAGATCATATCGTGAGAACCATGATCGATCGCAGCGCAAAATTCGATCTCACCTGGCAAATGAACCAAAACCATTCGTTTAAAACCGGAATTTCATACGTCGATCATGATCTGGATAGCCGCTGGTCGGAGATCCGAAACCTATATTCAGGGCAGGATGAAGAGGGTGAGTTCTATTATGATTATGAACAAAACAAGACCATCTTCCCAAATTATACGCCAGTAATTTATCCGGATTCTTCTATTTACACGGACAGCCTGAGCATACAACCCAAAGAGTTTTCAGTTTACCTGCAGGACAAAATGGAATTTAATGAGATGGTCATCAACATCGGGATTCGCTATGACTATTTCAATCCGAAAACTGTTGTTCCTTCAGACAGGAGAAATCCATCGAATCAGTTGAGCCTTCCGGATTCGATGATGTCCACCTATCCGAAGGTGAAAGCGCAAACGCAGATCAGTCCCCGATTCGGACTTTCATATCAATTGGGTGAAAGCGCATTGCTGCATTTCAGCTACGGACATTTTTTCCAGATGCCGCCGATGTATGCCCTTTACGAGAATAATTCTTTCCGCGTTGCGCCGAACGATTACACCACGACCATGGGGAATGCAGAAATCAAAGCGGAAAAAACCGTGCAGTACGAAATCGGTTTGTGGCAGGAAATTGCCGAGAACATGGGACTTGAAGTTGCGCTGTTCTATCGCGACATTTATGATTTGCTCAGTACGAGAATCATCAGTACCTATAATCAAATCGAGTATGGTTTGTACAGCAACAAGGATTATGGCAATGTAAAAGGTCTTGAGGTGAAATATGATTATCGCTGGAAGCATTTCACAACGATGGTCAACTACACGCTGCAATACACGCGGGCAAATGCCGACAATCCCACCCAGACCTTTGACCGGGCGGGTAATTCCCGCGATCCGATCAATCGCCTGATACCGCTGAGCTGGGATCAACGGCACACGTTTAACATGACCGTCGGGTACAATACGAAAGACTTTGGAATGACTCTCACCGGCTATTACAACTCCGGTGCGCCATATACCTGGTCGCCCATCGGAGAAAGCATGCTCAGCCGGGTGAATCTGTATCCGAACAATAACTGGCGCCCCAGCCGGTATACGGTAGATTTGAGCGGCTATTACGATTTCAGAATCCGGGATAATATTCGACTGAGATTTTCTTTAAACGTCTATAATCTTCTGGACCGCTTGAACGAAGAATGGGTTAATGCGGAAACCGGACGGGCGTATACCGCAATCATCCGCGAACGTGACATCGAAAGTCACCGCAGCGATTTCAATACAGTTTACGATATTGTTCAAAATCCATCTATGTATTCTGCACCGAGACTAATAAAGCTGGGGATTGGTGTCGTATTCTTTTAGAAATTTAAGATTTATTAAATTATAATTTGACAGAGGTAAAAATATGAAGAAAATGATTCATATTGCATTACTAATCACTATTGCATTATTTCTCTTCACCACAGGCTTGGTAGCGCAAGGCAAACTTTATGACGGACCGGATGACCCGGCTGGAGATATTGCTGCCGAGCGTGAAGGGTATATGACGGGAAACAGGATTTTTCTCTATTTTAAGAACAATACCGAATTGTCCGATTGGCCCAAGGTAGATGTTTCCAAATGGCCCAACACGTATAACGGCGTCAAAATGCTCGATGGCATCGGATTGCTGATCGGTGCGCTGGTATTTATCGAAAACGACACAATTCCGGTAGAAGATCCGGATAGAATAAAGATGCTGAGCGTTCAGGGCAAGCTGGATACCCTTTTCTACCTGCAAACGAGCTACCGTGAAGAGATGGATACTGACCCTTCCGGAACAGTGGAATGGGGGCTCTATCCGGTGTTTGGGTATTTTAATGAGGTGCAGGATTATCCTGCAATGAGCAATCGTCCGGATTCCTGGCCCTTTGGCGGCTGGCCCGATGCGCCCGATTTTGTCGATAGCAAGGGAAATACCGAGTGGAATGGTCGTTTTGGCAGAGGCATTAAGTATGCGAATGTCGAGACCTATTTCGTCGCCAACGATGCACAAGATCAGGAATATCTCGGTCCCGAAGATCGCGTAAAATATTATCCGCGTCCGGGGCATTATATTGGAGACATTCGCTCCAATGTCACTATTCAGAAAGGCAAACCCTGGGGCGGAATCGGCATCCGGGTGGAGCAGCGCGGATTCCAGTGGAATAACGCACAAACCCGGGATGCGATTTTCTGGGAATATAATATTGCAAATATCTCTGACTATGATCTCACCGAAGTTGCGTTCGGGTATTGGGTGGATAATGCTATTGGCGATAATATTGCCGGCTCCGGTGAGGACGATGAAGTCGGATTTTTCGATACCCGAATCGATATGGCGTATTCATGGGATATAGACGGCATCGGACAGGGCGGTTTCCGAACAGGTACCATGGGATTCGCTTATCTTGAAAGTCCGGGACTCGGGTATGACGGCATCGATAATGATGAAGACGGTCTTGTCGATGAGCAGAGAGATAATGACGCCGTAGCTATCGTCGGACCGACAGACGGTATCGCGAACTTGTCCAACTTCCTGCGTGCATATAAATTAACAGAAGCTGATTTACGTGACCACTGGGATGCCGATGAAGACCAGGATTGGGAAGACGGAAACGATCTGAACGGCGACGGCATTTATCAAACCAATGAATTCGCCGGGGATGATGTGGGATTGGATGGCGTGGGTCCCACGGAATTGAATTATTATGGTCCTGATCAAGGCGAGTGTAATCATAAACCGGACAGAGCCGAAGGCAGGGCTGAACCGAATTTTGCAGAAACCGATGTTACCGAATCAGACATGGTTGGATTAACTTCATTTCTGCTTTTCCGTGTACCGGTTCACTCGCCTCCTTATACTCGCTGGTTCCGAAATGATCGCTCCATGTGGGAGATCATCGGTAAGGATACATTGTTGGAAAGCTACGAATGGCAGGATAATTTGATCGAAGTTTTTGCATCGGGTCCGTTCCCGCTGTTCCAGGGAAGAACCGAGCGGATTTCCATGTCCGAACTTCATTCGTACGATCCTGTGGAAGGACTGAATTCCGCCGATCATCGCGCGCCTTCTCTATTCAATAAAAAGAATATTGTTCAGATTATTTATGAAAAGGATTACCGCTGGGCATCCGAGCCGAAAATGCCAACGCTTTCGGCGACTCCGGGTGATGGATTCGTTATCCTGACCTGGGATGATGTCGCTGACACGAAAACAAGGGAACCGCTGCTGGGTAATATCAATGACTTTGAAGGATATAAGCTATATCGTACCACAGATAAAAAATTGTCAGATCCGCCATTCATCACAGATGGTTATGGCGATCCTCTTTCTATCATTCCGATCTTTCAATGCGATATTATCGATGACCGAACCGGTTTCGCTACATACGGTATTGAAGAAACCGGCACTGCATATTACCTGGGCGATGATGTGGGTATTCAGCATTATTATATTGATAATGAAGTGCAGAATGGTGTCACCTATTATTATTCACTGATTGCATATGATTACGGAATTCCCGATCTCGGACCCGGTGTTGCGCCAACGCCGAACACGATTAACACAATAGAGCTTGATGAATCCGAAAATGTGCGTATCACAGGACCCAATGTTCAAATCGTAACGCCACACCAAAAAGCTGCGGGATATATTCCGGATGAAATCATCGAGTTTGAAAATCCGGATCTGATCGGGAATGCCACTATCGTTCCTGAAATTTTATCCAAAAGCAAACTGGAACCCGATCATATTTACAAAATCAAGTTTAACGTAGATACT
>WJJN01000033.1 GCA_014729735.1 Candidatus Zhuqueibacterota bacterium | reverse complement strand
GAGATGTGCCAAAGATGTTTGAATTCATCGTAATGAGATATTCCATAAAAGCTTTGGGGCTCTAAAATTTGAACGATCTGATCTGCTCGAATAGATGCAGTGGGAATAATAATATCGCCTTTTTCAAAAATGCGTTCTTTTGCAACGAAGAATCCCGCAGGGATAATTGTGTCCCGTGATTCATAGCGCAGTGTATCTTGTCCTTTAACCTGAAATTCTTCGATCATACATTTGACAGAAACCTCCATTTCCCTGTATTCGATACCCTGTTTGTTTAACATTTCAACGAGCATGGAGTCCGGCTGTTTTACTACATATGCCGGAATTCGTTTCACTTTGGCAATGATTTGCGGTCGAGGACGATAGTCGGAAAATGTAATCAGCGTATCTTTCAGGTCAGATGTGCGCTTCAATGTCAGCTCGATCGGCTGACTGACTTCAGGGGTATAATCCGCATGGATCGTCACCGAATCCGTTAAATTCTTTTCGTGTCTGGAGCGGATATCACGAACCAGTGCGACAATTCGCGAAGAATGTTTGTTACAGATTCTCAAAAACTCTTCGATTAGTGTGAGTTGATATTTGCTCCGCTGCCAGATTCGATCCGACTTCGTCAGCCCGTTTAATCCTTCCAGAATAAAGGACAGGGTATGTCGAATGCCGAAACCGTTCCTGCCGTCGTTGATGTCCGTGGTGCTGTGTCGTATAAAATGATCCATATCTGATCGTGTGATCAGATATCGATTTGCCCGGGCGCCGCGCTTTCTTGTCGCCTTTAATACAGGATGGAGTATTTTTTCGAGGGAAAACGATTTTATTTCTGCCGGAATTGCCGGATTCGATACCACATCGAGCTGCTCGCCGAGGTCTTTGATATAGCCACTGTCCAGCCAGGTTTTCATACCGTATTCGTGAATGTCCAGGGTAACTTCGGGTTTATATCTATCGAAAACCCGATGCAGGGCTTGCACTTCCGGCTCCGTCAAAATAACGTGATTTCTGTTCAAATCAACGTCATTGGCATTCCTTCGCTGATCGAGCTCATTTCCATCCGGATTTACCGTCGGGATGAGAATAAGATTGAGATTGTTCAGAGAAAAGGGGAATTTTTGATCAGCAAATTGGGTAATCAGCATCAACAGTGCTTCCTTACCCGATGGCTCGTCGCCATGTTGCTGTGCGAATAGCATTATCGTGCTATCGTCTTCGTCCCGGTCTGATTTTGGGGGAAAATAAATAGCAGGGATCGTTCTTCCCGAAACACTCTTTCCAATAATTTCAATTTCCAGGCGGTCATTCGTTGCAATGAGTGTGTTGAGATATACCATCATTTCTTCATAAGATGTTCCGACAGGCGGAGTCTGTCGAGCCAATGGTAACTCTTCTGCAAAAGATAAAGAGCAAAACAGCGATATCAGGAAAATTTTTTTAATCATGATTGCTTTCTAACTATTTGGGGATGAAAAATTAAGATTTAATTTTTACAACGACCAGCGTCAAATCGTCATGCGGTTTCGCAGCACCTTCGAAAGTCTGAACTTCATATACCAGTTTCTTGCGGATGTCTTGCGCCCCCAACTGAGCCAGCGCAGCAGTTTCTTCCAGCAGATGATTTTCCCCGAATTCTTCCTGAAAATTATTTCGGGCTTCCACAACACCGTCCGTGTAAAAAAGCATCAGGTCTTCAGTATTCAGAGTAATGGTTTTTTCTTCAATAATCTTGGAAAACTTTGTGCCCTTTTCCAAACCAAGCCCGAGTCCATGTGGTTCGATAAACGCGGCTCTATTTTCTTCATTATTAAAATAGATCAACGGGCAATGACCTGCGCGGCTGCATGTGAGAGTTTTCGTTTTGGTATCGATGATGCAGAAAATCATTGTAATGAATGCACTGCGGTCCCAGTTTTCATACAGCGTCTCATTCGTTTTAATGAGAATCTCTTTCGGCGAACGCGTGGTTTTGCACAATGATTCGATGATGCCTTTGATTTCTGCCATGTAGAACGCCGCTTCCGCACCTTTGCCCGAGACATCACCAACCACGATCCCTAATTGGTGATCATTGAATTTGAAGAAATCATAATAATCACCGCCGACTTCATTGGCAGTCACACAGATGGCGTCGATTTCCAGTCCCTTTACACGGGGCATTGATTTCGGCAGCAGTTTCATCTGCGCGTCATGCGCAATTTTCAGTTCCTGTTCCAGACGCTCCTTGATGATCGATTCTTTTACAAGTCGCGCATTTTCCAGCGCAATTGCTACTTGATCGGCAAATGCCTGCAGCATATTTCGGTCTTCAACACCGAATGAATATTCCTCGAGACTGACAGCGTACAAAACGCCCATGAATTTTTCATACGAAATCAGCGGTACGCCCAGCAGCGATCCAATGCTGCCATTGATTCGCTGCAAGAATTGGGTGCGATCATCCCGCGCCGCTTCGTTTATGATCACTGCGTTCCGATTATCAAGGATCCAGTGGCTGATCTTCTTTTCCGAAAATGTCGACAAAATCTTCTGCTCGATTTCATTCAGATTCGCGGTGGACGCGATATGAAATTTCTTGGTCTGCGGATCGTACACCTCCAGCCACGCGCCGTCTGCTTCGATTACTTCCATCGAACGGCTGGTAATCATTCCCACGAGTTTATCCGGATCGAATTCCAGTGTGATCGCTCTGCTTAGATTATGCAACGACTCGATTTCCCTCTTGCGGCGGTCGTAGAGTCCGGCTGTGGGCAGATGAAACAGAATGCTCAATATTGCCAGACTCCAGTATATCGAAAGAAACAGCGCCACCTGCCGGATGAAAATCCCCAGTGAAACGCTGTAAAACATGATCACCCGATGATATGAAAGTCCGATCAGCACATACGCCGCTGGCAATAGCATGATGCCCCAGCCGAGACATGCCAGCTTTTGCTGTTTATTCAGATAATTGACCCAGGTATTGCGAAAGGAATTGGCAACCATTGTCACGATCAGTAGCAGCAGGATAATTGCACCCCAGGTGCCGCCGCTTTTCAGGCTTATTTCCTGCGCATTCGAAGATTTGTATATACTCAGAAAAATGATTTGAATGCACATGATGTAAATCAGGAACCTGAAATTCCGGTCTGTGCTGCGCCGGCGTTTTGAATAAATGAGATCGCGCAGGAGCAGAAAAATGAAGATGCCAAAAATCGTGACGATGATCGATGATAACGTCGCGAATAACAGCGTGTTCACGGACGCGTAAATATTGATTGTGCCCTGTTTTTCCAGTGAAATGTTCGGGAACAGCACGAGTTTCAGGAGAAAGAAAGCCAGATAGATACCGGCGACAGAAAAGAACAGTGCCTTGATTTTCTCGGCGATATTCTTTTCTTTCAGCCAGCGCAGATTACTGATATTGGGAACCAGCAGCACAATTGCGACGATTATCGCCAGATTGCGGATATAATATATATTTTTGATCACCGCATCGCTCATAATCGTTATCAAATCGACCGCGAAAACACCTGCCAGAATGCTGGTCGGAATCAGAGGAAAGAATTTAAAAATTTTTTTGTTTATCATTCGCATATAAATCTAAATATAATTTATTCAACTAAAAATGTCAATCAAAAAAAATCACCCTGCCCGGAGCAGGTTTAATTTGTCGCGATAACTTTCTTTGAAATGCGCATGGATCACCGCATTTTCATCGTTTAAAAGCTGCGGATCGTCATGCACGAGTTGGAACGCCTCCTTCCGCGCTTTGATCAGAATATTGGTGTCCTGCACCGGATTCGCGATGCGCAGCTCCGGCATGCCGTGCTGCTTCGTGCCGAAAAACTCGCCGGGTCCCCGGATCTGCAAATCCACTTCTGCGATCCTGAATCCATCGTTGGTCGCGGTCATTGTTTTCAGGCGCTGCAGCGCGTCCGCAGAAAAGGGCTGCTGTGCGATCAGGATGCAATAGGACTGATGTTTGCCGCGTCCCACGCGCCCGCGCAACTGGTGCAACTGCGGTAGCCCGAATCGCTCGGCATGCTCGATTACCATCACCGTCGCGTTCGCCACATCCACACCCACTTCGATGACTGTCGTGCTCACCAGGATTTGGGTTTCACCGGCTTTGAACGCGTTCATAATTTGATCTTTTTCCTCGCTTTTCATACGACCGTGCAATAGTGCAATCTTCTCATCTGCAAAAATTCCTTTTGTCATCCGGTCATAGCTTTCCGTCGCCGCTTCCAGATCGAGCTTTTCCGATTCTTCGACTAGTGGGAACACGATATACGCCTGCTGCCCCTGCTGCACCTGATCCTTTACGAATTTGTAAATCTGCTCCCGTTTTTCTGAATAGCGCCAGTATGTTTTCACCGGCTTGCGTCCGGCAGGCATTTCGTCGATGATCGAAACGTC
>WJJN01000319.1 GCA_014729735.1 Candidatus Zhuqueibacterota bacterium | reverse complement strand
TTTCAGACGCACGTAATAATTCATGGACCGCTGCAAACCGAGATTGGTGACACGCTCATTTTCCTGTTCCCCCGTCTCGTTTACAGTCAGCACCGTTTCTTCCATATCATTTAAAACATCGATCCGGAAATCGACATTCGGCACGCCGTTCACCTCGATGCGTGCGATCTGCGTATCGAACGTGCCCTTATCAATGTGATACCAGTCCTCGTCTTTTTCCGTATCGATAAAGCCGTTGATCGTATCGCCGGATGCAATGGTCGTCGCTTTGACCATCCTGTCGTTGGGCTCCAGCTCCACTTTATGCGGCGTCTGAATGAACTGCGCCATCAGCTCATATTGTGATGTTTCGTTGCTCTGCCATTTGCCGCCTTCCACGACAATGTAGTAAAATTCCTTTTCCGGCTCGATCCCGAGATTTGTGATCTTCTCGCCCTCGCCTCTTCCTTTTTCATCTGCCGAATAAATCACCGCCTCAATCGGATCATATACTTTTAGCGATAAATCAACATCCTCCACGCTGGTGAGCGTGATTTCCAGGTATTGATTTTCCAGAGGCAGTAGTGATAATTTGTACCAGTCCGTTTCATTCCACGGACTGATATATCCCCGTTTCGGAATTCCCGGAATTATTTTATTCGATTCAATCGCCCGGTTGTTAGGCTCCAGTTCGATCCCTTCATTTACATTGTCCAGATCGATTTTGAGATGATACGCCAACGTGTCATTGAACTTCTTTTCGAATTTCTTCAGCCACAGCTCGCGAACCCTCAGATAATAGTCGCCAGGAGTCAGATGATAATTCGTTAGCGTTTCTCCCTCCCCTTCTTTATTTCGATTAATTTCGAGAGCCGGATCGTCCTCCTCTCCTTCGAAGAGCTCCATTTTCAGATTAATATCCCGAATTCCTTTCAATTCAGCTCTGAGCACCGCGCCGGAATCTTCCGGAATCGATATCTTGTACCAGTCCTGATCATATCCTTCGTTGATATATCCCGCGATGAATTCGTTGTTTGAAACAGGTTCAGCCTGAGACGCCTCATTATTAGGCTCGGTTTCAGTCATGGTAATTTTTGATTTCTTCTCCCTGCCATCCTGAGCACAGCCGAGAAACAAAGTAATAGTGAGTAACAACACCGCAAATAAAGTAAAACGATTCATAAACTATCTCTCTCCCTGATTTTGTTACATTCTTTTAAAATTATGAAAATATATCAGAAAAATCAAGAGAAATATCGTTTACAGATTTTCGATGAAGAAATCGGTGATCTTCTGAAAAAGATGGCTGCGAACTTTGCGAATGCTGTGATCTTTTTCGGGATAAATCATCATGTCGAATTGCTTATCGAGCTGCTGTAATTCCCGCGCCAATTGCATTGTATGGGACATGTGCACATTATCATCCGCGATGCCGTGGACAAGCAGCAGCTTTCCCCGAAGCCCGGCGGCATAATTCAATGCATTAGACTCACGGTATCCATCGGGATTATTCTGCGGCGTGTCCATATAACGCTCGGTGTAAATGGAATCATAATTTCTCCAGTCCGTGACCGGCGCCACGGCAACTCCGGCTTTGAATTGATCCGAGGCTTTCAGCATATTCATAATCGTGGTGTACCCGCCGTAGCTCCAGCCGTATATCCCGATGCGCTCCGCATCGACGTATGGCAGCGTACGCAGATATTCCACGCCATTCACCATATCCACAACCTCGAAATGACCGAACCGGCGGTACATCTGTTTCTTGAATTTCGCGCCGCGACCACCAGTGCCGCGATTATCCAGTTGGAAAATGATGAAGCCTTTTTGGGTCATCAACTGCCGCCACAAATAGCCTGATCCGCCCCAATCGTTCCGGATCGTCTGCGAACCGGGACCACCGTAAATCGTGAACAGCACCGGATATTTTTTCGACGGATCGAAATCCGCTGGCTTCGTCACAGCAGCGTTTAGCAGCGTTCCGTCTTCTGCCGGGACTTTCACGAATTCGGGCATAGTAAGATGGTACTCCGACAGCGCATCGATTTTATCGGCAACAATCGTATCCACGAGTTTGCCGTTTTGAGAAAAAAGGCGCACTTTTGGCGGAGTTTTAAGGTCGGAAAATGTGTCCAGATAGTGTGAGGCGTCGGGATGCATATTAATGCTGTGCATGCCGGATTCCGACGTTAATTTGTTGATCCCACTGCCCATTGAAATCGAATAAAGATGAGATTCGAAAATGCTTTCACGATTCGCAGTGAAATAAATCCGGTTCGCGGATGCATCCAGACCAACCAGTTTTCTGACCCCCCAATCTCCGTTTGTCAACTGGTGCAGCATTCTCCCCGAATAATCATACAAATAAAGATGATTGAACCCGCTGCGATCCGATGACCATGTGAAGGCGTTCGCTTTTTGCAGAAACCGGAGATCGTCGTGCACGTCCAGCCAGCCGTGATCCTCTGTCTCAGTTAACACGACCTTCGAAGCGCCTGATTGGATATCCGTGAACAGCAGCTCCAGCTTGCTCTGCCGCCGATTCATACGGTAGATCGCCAGCCGTTCGCTATTCGGCAGCCATTTCACCCGCGGAATGTAAATATCGATTTCCTCTCCTATATCCATCCAGGTGATATTCCCATCCGCAAGCGACACCACCGCAATTTTAACGATCGCATTGTGGTCGCCAGGCTTCGCGTACGGAATATAGCGGACGGTATTGTGCAGCGGCATGTAATTCACGAACGGCATTACCGGCTCCACGGATTCATCCAGCCAGTAAAATGCAATATGCTTCGAGTTCGGAGACCAGAAGAAACCGGTGCGCAAATCGAATTCCTCCTCATATACATAATCGAATCTGCCGATCAGAATGTGCTCCGAGCCTTCTGTGGTGAGCCGGGTCTCGGTTTTGCTGTCGATGTCCAGAACATAAAGATTCTGGTTTTTGATATAGGCGATTTTTTTCTCATCAGGAGAAAAAGTGGGATCCCGTCGCGGGATGTCGTCATTGGTGAGCTGTTGCAGTTGCTCCCTTCCAATTTCATAAAGAAAAAGATCGGTCCCCGAATTGATCAGCGCACTCTCTCCGGACGGGGACCAGAAGTAGCTATCCGGAATAATGCGGCGCTCCCGTTCGAGGGTCTTGAACTCCGGCACTTGCTGGGAATCGAATATCTTCTGCCGCTTTTTGCTTCGGATATCATATATCCGGAGACTTTTCACACCGTCATTAGTTTCCGTATACGAAAACTGCTGCTTGCCCGGAACCCATTTCACATTACTGAGCGATTCGCCGCCGAACTTTGCATCATCGCCGTAGATGTCACTAATCGTCAGCTTTTTCTGTGAATACGATTGATTTGTAAGAAACAACACGAACAGGATCAATAATCCAAAAATTAAATGTGGTTTGATGTTCACTTTTCCCTCCAATATTTTAATTAACCGGCATTCTAATTGATATGACTATCGATATAGATTCATTACCGCTTTTCCCTATCTGGGAAAATTAAATATAGGATTCCCGAAAAAGAAGTTTGAAATAGTTGCAATTGAGAATTTTAGATGTATAACAAAAAACCCCGACGATGCTGACTGCCGGGGTGTCTTATCTAAAATATAAAATTCAGATTTAAAATGCAATATTATTCTTTCGTATTTGCTGTTGCAAAATATTCAACCACATTCTTCAAAATCTCATCGATATGCACTTTGGGCTCGTAACCGATAAGTTTTTTGATCTTTGTGAGATCGGGTACTCGGATGGACATATCTTCGAAGCCTTCCTCATACGCTTCCTCATATGAGACATATTTGATTTCAGAATCCGAATTGGTGGTTTTTTTCACTTTTTCAGCCAATTCCACAATGCTGATCGGATTGTCGTTGCCGACATTGAAAATTTGTCCCACTGCCTTGTCATTCTCCGATAAATTGACAAGCGCTTCGACAACATCAGAAACATAAGCAAAACAGCGCACCTGTTTTCCCGATCCATAAACCGTGATCGGCTCGCCGTGTAATGCCTGCGAAACAAAGCGCGGCACTACCATGCCGTACTGCCCTGTCTGCCGCGGTCCCACGGTATTGAACAGCCGGACGACGATGGTATCCAGTTTTTTCTCCTTGTGATAAGCCAGTGACAGAAATTCATCGATGGCTTTGGAACTGGAATAACTCCAGCGGTTTTTTGTCGTGGGTCCC
>WJJN01000318.1 GCA_014729735.1 Candidatus Zhuqueibacterota bacterium | reverse complement strand
GTGAACGGGCAATCATTCAATTACGGCTACAGGGATTGAAGGTTGTCATTCCACAATCTTTTACCGCGGGGCAAAAATTATCATCCATATTGTCTGAACTCACCATGAAAGCTTTTTATCCGGCATACACGGATTTCAATAGATTGAAGCTTCCCTTCCGCGCACTTGCGTGCGATATGGTCAGCGGTGAAAAGGTTCTTTTAAAAGAAGGAAATCTTGCAGAAGCTATGCGCGCCTCTGCTGCCTTTCCGCTGATGTTCTCACCGGTTCAGAAAAATGACATGCTACTTGTTGATGGAGGACTTATCAACAACATCCCTGTGGACGAAGTTCGGGAAACCGGCGTGGATATTGTAATTGCGATAAATACGACGTCCAAGCTGCATGAGAAATCGCGATTGCAAGCTCCCTGGATTATTGCCGACCAGGTAACCACAATTATGCAGAGAGAGAAAAACAGAGATCAATTATCTAATGCAGATGTTCTCATTTCATTAAATATGGATGAACAAAAGTCCGATAATTTCGATGATATTGACACGCTGATTCACGCCGGCAGGATTGAAGCTCTTAAAAAATTAGATAAAATAAATGCGATCTACAACAGTTTCAAAAAAAGCAAAATCGACAATGATGTCTATCGATTTAACCAAATTACCGTTTCAGGATATTCACCGGAAGTTATTGATCCGGGTATTCGGGATTTTATTTTGCAACTGACCCAAGGTCCTATATCTTCAGAAGAAATCTATTCGATCCTGGAAAAAATTTACACCATCGGCTTTTTTGACGACGTTTCATTGATAATCAAATCTCCGCACGTAATACAGTTAAATCTAAAACAAAATCCTGTATTCAGCCGAGTTGAGTTCCATGGAAATACAGTATTTAGTGATTCGATTCTGAGAAATCAGATAATAAGCCCTCCATGCGTTCCGATTAATTATCATGCAGGAAAAAAAGATTTAAAAAATATAATCAGGCTTTATCGCGACAGCGGATATTCTTTAGCGCAGATCGATAATGTCGCTTTGCGAGATAGCGTGCTGAATATTTATATTGCAGAAGGTATCATTTCAAAAATTGTCACACACGGCAACAATCGCACGAGCAAATATGTAATTCTTAGAGAATTTCCATTGCAGCAGGGAGACATCTTCAACATCAATAAAGCTTTATTGGGAATCAACAACATTCATAGTACCGGTTTATTTAATAATGTATCGTTTGAAATCGAACGCGCACTGGAAGGACTTGTCGTTAGATTAATTCTTAACGAAAAGCCGTTCACCGTCGTTCGATTTGGTGCCCGTTATGATTTGGAGCAAAAAGGCAAGGGGCTTCTGGAGATTGCAGATGAAAATTTCCTGGGTTCAGGAAACAATATTTCTCTGCAAGGGCTATATGGATTTCGCGAACAGGGATTGAATCTAAAGTTCAGATCGGATAGAATTTTGAACACCTTTTTGGCGTATCAACTAAATCTTTTATATAACGGTAAAAATTATCACAGTTATGAAGAAGGTGAACGAATCGGTGAGTATGAAAATGTCACTAAAGGTCTTTTTCTGACTGTCGGTCAGCAGATAAAAAGATTGGGAATGCTTTCTTTAATTCTGAGCATAAAAAATATTGATCTCAGAAAGATAGAAGGGGCTGGTTATCCAACAGGTAGGCTTGATTTAAAAACGATTTCGATGCAGTCCATTGTCGATACAAAGGATCGAAATCCATTTCCGAGAAAAGGAAAATATTATCGCTTTTTTTATGAATTAAGCTCCGGCACATTTTTAAATAGTGAAATCTCCTATTTCAAAATCTATTCTTCATTGGAACAATTTTTTACATTCAGAAAGCGAAACACAATTCATCCTAAAGTTTCATGGGGCGCTTCCGACCTGACCACCCCGTATCCGGAACAATTCCGGATAGGCGGTTTATCTTCTTTTTATGGATTAAATGAAGATGAATTCGTGGGAAGGTACTTATTTTTATCAAGTCTCGAATATCGATACTTTTTTCCGTTTCGGACAATCATCGATTTTTACTGGAGTGTACGATTCGATTTGGGTGCAACATGGAAAAGTGAATCTGACATTAAACCACTAGATCTGAAACGAGGTATTGGAACACGACTTTCATTAGGCACACCTGTAGGACCTGTTCATTTTGGATTTGGCTGGAGTAGTCAGGGAAAGAAAGTTGCGTATATATCAGCAGGTTACCAATTTTAATATAAGTGAGCCTTCCCGTATTCGGAAAGGCTCGCATTTCTAACTATTCTGCTTTGTCTCGCCGTAAATTCCATTGCACCCACTCTGTCTGCTCATCCGGATCTGTGGCATTGAAATCACCGTATGACAGAACACTTCCTGAGTTGTCAATGACAATTTTTTGCATATTTTTTACAATATAAACCCATTCGTCGAGAGATACCTCCTTTGGTCCGGGAACCTCTTGCGGACCCGGCACTTCATGGGGCTTTTGAAAGGTTTTTTGAGAATCCGGCTGCAGTTTTTCCGGTGCATTTGTGACTTTAACTTCGCCGTTATATACCTTCAATTCTGTTGTGGAGTCTTGTTTGACATTCATTCGAAAAACGGTACCGGTTATTGCAGCTCCTGCAACCGGAGTCGTAATATCAAATTTTACGGAAGAGTCCTTTTTTTCCAGATTCGCCCAAATATCACCTTCCTGAATATCAATTTTGGTTTCTTTTAATTTGCCCTTGGTTTCTTCATATAATTTAATAATATCTATCGTGGTTTCTGGTGCCATACGTATCACATCAAGATCGATAAGTTCGAGCTCAGCCCGGGATCGTTGATAGGTTCTGAGTCTGTCTCCGCTATTCACAGCGGAATTTATTTCTGCATTGATCCAATCTGCAGATTTACCGGCACGTTTTTTAACTCGACCATCGGCATATGTGACCAATCCTTTCTTCTGGTCATCCGGTTTGCCGATGCTCATCCTGCTTTCCAAAATAAAACTACCCCCGATTATTGCAACTGTCACTATAATAACAGTTGTCCTGAATAATTTTTTTATCATCATAATTGCCTCTTCAATTTTGTTTAAACTTTTTGAGGAAAATAGCGGTTGAAAACGATATCTCCCAATGCAAGAGCTTCCCTGGAAAAAGGCTGAACCGATCGCATCGTCAATTCATCATCTATAATTATCTTGGCTTCCTTCCAGTTATCAATTTCATCGAGCCTTTTCACAAAATTTTCAAAAGCATCTTCATCTTTTTTGAATATCTTCCTTTGAATTAATTTTCTGTTTTTTTCATCAAACAGAGTAAAAAGCGAAACCAATTTTACCTCGGGCTGATATTCGATCATTTCCCTGTGGATGATATAATCCTGAGGTTCCTTCCACGCTTCCACTTTTGGGTAATGTTTTTGAGTTTGATCCTCTTCGCTGTCTAAATCGATAGTCTCAGTTTCATCATCCTCAGCGTCAGTATGAATGGATTGCGTATCCTCGTTCAGCAAAGAAGTAAAACTGCCAGATTCTTCGTTCTGTTCTTGTTGTTCCTTTTCCTGTTCAAAATAGTCATTCAGCAATTTTGATATCTTTTGCAATTCAAACCAATCATCTGCTGCGTAAACCGAATTGAATGCTTCATAATAATTGCCAACATTTCTCTCGACTAAAAGCAGCTCCAGAATTTTTCGATTAACGGATTTTTCATCCCTTCCATTTATATGACTTAAAAATTCTAAAAATACTTCAACATCCGAAACAAATGAGGAAATAAAATCAGCCCCATAAACATCATTTTCCGCGTGTTCCAAAATTTTTTCGAAATCTTCTTCGACAATATGAAACTGATCGAATTCCTTAATTTTATTAAGTACTTCTTTTATGAATATTCTATCATCCGTAAGACCCGATAGTATTTTCATTATATCGGTCTGTGTTCTCTCTGATTTATTTTTAAAAAATATCTTAAGTAACGTTCTTTTAGGGGCAATCAATAAATCAAATTGTAAACCGACCGTGCGATTTATAATTTCCGAAATTTCTTCTTTCGTAAATAGCGTCGCTTCCTCAAAAGCAATCCTCAATTGTGAAGTGAGATTTCTAATCTGGCTATGATTGAAATCGTATCTTTTCGAATTATTAAATTGAAACGGTTCGTCTGTTAAAAAAAATTTTTGAACTCTTTTCTGAAGAAAATTTTTAAGAAAAGCTGGCATTTCTTCACTTAAGAGTTCTTTATATGTAATGGTATTTTTTCCCTCAATCAATCTTTTTCGTAGTACTGATGCCAATAACCTCTTTTCATTTTCTCCTGTTGTTTTTTCCATGTTGCTTCCCCTGTGCGTTTATTAGCATTAGATAGTGCGATAGAAATTTATGTGATATAAATTTTTATCAGTCTTCCTCAGCATCTCGAACGATTCTGGCGATATCTGCAATGTAATCATCTTCATGTAATCTGATTAATCGAACGCCCTGGGTTGCCCTTCCCATCGGACGCAGTTTGCTTACCCGCTGGCGGATCACAATGCCTTTGGAAGTAATGATCATGATATCATCATCATCGATTACTTCTTTGATTGCAATCATCTTGCCAACGCGCTCAGTTATTTTGATTGTTGCGACTCCTTTTCCCCCGCGTCGCGTGATTCGATATTCATCCACAGAGGTGCGCTTGCCGAATCCCTTTTCAGTGACAACCAGAATTGTGCTATTCTTTCGTGCTGTTAACATTCCGACAACTTTATCGCCCTTTGCCAAATTAATGCCGATCACTCCGGTGGCTGCTCGCCCCATATCTCTTACATCATTTTCGTGAAAACGAATTGCCTGACCGCTTTCGGTGCCCAACATAATTTCCTGAGTCCGATCGGTCAATTTGGCTTCGATCAAATCATCTCCTGGTCGGATATTTATCGCTGTAATACCACCCTTTCTTGGATTACCATACGCCGAAAGAACGGTTTTTTTTATAATTCCGTTGCGGGTAGCCATAACGATGTAGTGTTCATCATCAAATTGTTTTACATTTAATATTGCCCGTATTTTTTCATTTTTCTCCAACTGCAATAAATTTACAATTGCGCGACCCTTGGCTCCTTTTCCAGCTTGTGGTAATTCATATACCTTCAGCCAATGACATCTCCCTCTGTCTGTAAAAAATAGCAGATAATTATGAGTCGAAGCAATGAAGAGATGTTCGATAAAATCTTCACGAGTGGTAGGTGCCCCCGAATGTCCTGTTCCGCCGCGATTTTGCCGGCGATAGCCTGATACGGGAAACCGTTTGATAAAACCGCCGTGAGAAATCGTGATAACCACATCCTCTTCGGCTATCATATCTTCGATTGAAAATTCTTCTACATTTTCAATAATCTCTGTTCGTCGTTCATCATTAAATTTCTCTTTTAATTCTAGCAATTCTTCCTTAATAATATTCATTCGCTGTTTTTCGCTGCTCAAAATCGATCTCAATTTCTCGATCAATTTTATTGTTTCAAGATATTCCTCTTCAATTTTCTTTCGTTCCAGACCCGTTAATCGTTGTAATCGCATATCAAGAATCGCCTGCGCCTGTACTTCGGATAATTTAAACCGCTTCATCAAATTGTTTCGCGCTGTCTCTGTGTTTCTGGATTTCTTAATCAATTCAATAATCTCATCGATATTATCCAGAGCGATTTTCAAGCCTTCAAGAATATGCGCCCGTTTTTCAGCTTTCTCCAGATCGTGTTTCGTTCTCCTGATGACTATTTCATGTCTGAAATCAATAAAGTGTTTAAGGATTTGCTTGAGATTCAATACCTGAGGAATCCCATCAACCAATGCCAGCATGATAACGCCGAATGTTACTTGCATTTGGGTATGTTTATAAAGCTGATTCAGGATTACTTCCGCCTGTGCGTCTCGTTTTAATTCGATTACAATGCGGTAGCCGTCTTTGTCAGACTCATCACGAACTTCAGTAATTCCTTCAATTTTTTTGTTATTGACGAGGTCAGCAATTTTCAACAGCAAATTTGCTTTATTTACCTGATAGGGAATCTCCGAAACTATGATGTTTTGTTTTCCCCCTTTTAAATTTTCGACATTTGCCTTTGCCCTCAGCAAAATGCGTCCTCTTCCCGAACGGTATGCCTCGTCAATTCCTTCAACGCCGTAAATGATCGCGCCGGTTGGAAAATCCGGTCCTTGAATATGTTGCATCAATTCCTCGACACCGGAATCCGGCTTATCGATGAGTTGTACTAATGCATCCACAACTTCGCCTAAATTATGCGGAGGAATATTCGTTGCCATGCCTACTGCAATTCCGGAAGCACCATTTACCAGCAGATTTGGTAGTAGTGAAGGTAAAACGATAGGCTCATTTAATGTTTCATCAAAATTCGGAACAAAATCAACGGTATCTTTGTCCAGGTCTCTGAGAAGTTCTTCTGCAATTCGTGCCAAACGTGCTTCCGTATACCTCATCGCCGCAGGAGAATCACCATCCACGGAACCGAAATTTCCCTGACCATCGACAAGCGGATAGCGGAGTGAAAACGTTTGCACCATACGAACCATTGTATCGTAAACAGCCGAATCTCCATGGGGATGGTATTTACCTAAAACTTCACCAACAATTCTGGCGCTTTTTTTATAAGCACTATTCGGGCGCAATCCGAGTCCGTGCATTCCATACAACACGCGTCGATGTACGGGCTTCATCCCATCCCGTACATCCGGTAACGCACGAGATACAATTACCGACATCGAATAATCGATGTAGGATTTCTTCATCTCTTCTTCAATATAAATCGGTTGAAGTCTTTCTCGTTGTATTTCCATTTCCTGTTATCTTCCCAAAATTATAAATTAAACGTCGAGATTTCTGACGTATTTCGCGTTCTCTTCGATAAATTTTCGCCGCGGCTCTACTTTGTCACCCATAAGCGTCGAAAAAATAAGATCCGCTTCAAATCCTTCCTCGATTGTCACCTGTAGCAGCGTTCTGTTATCAGGATCCATGGTTGTTTTCCATAATTGTTCGGGATTCATTTCTCCCAAACCTTTGTAGCGCTGGATATTTGCTCCGTTTTTCCCAACCTGTTCATAAATCCTATCACGCTCTTCGTCATCATACGCGTAGAATTCTTTTTTATTCTTTATAATTCTGTATAACGGCGGTTGTGCGATGTAAACATGATTTTTCTCGATCAGTTCTCTCATGTACCGGAAAAAGAACGTCAGCAGTAATGTGCGAATATGCGCCCCATCCACATCAGCATCTGTCATAATAATTATTTTGCCGTACCTTATTTTGCTTATATCGAATTCAGTGGATCCGATCCCTGTACCGAGAGCTGTAATAATTGTTTTTATTTCTTCGTTCGAGAGAATTTTATCAATTCTCGCTTTTTCGACATTCAGGATTTTACCTTTCAGCGGTAAAATTGCCTGAAACTTACGATCACGTCCCTGTTTTGCTGAACCGCCTGCTGAATCACCCTCAACCAAATACAGCTCGGTATCTTCCGGAGTTCTCAAGGCACAATCGGCTAATTTGCCCGGTAAACCGCCGCCATTGAGAATTCCTTTTCGACGCGTTATTTCGCGAGCTTTTCGTGCTGCCTCTCTGGACCGAGCTGCAGCCACGCATTTCTCAATTATTTTCTTTGCTATCGAAGGATTTTTTTCAAGATGCAAGGACAGATTATCTCCAATAATTGATTCGACAATTCCCTTGACTTCGCTGTTTCCAAGTTTTGTTTTGGTCTGCCCTTCAAATTGCGGTTCGATATGTTTGATACTAAGGATTGCTGTTAAACCTTCCCTTACGTCTTCTCCGGAAAGCGTGAACGCTTCATTTTTGAGCAATTTGTTTTTAGTGGCATAATTATTTAGAGTTCGGGTTAGCGCTGCCTTAAATCCCACCAAATGGCTGCCCCCCTCAATCGTATGGATATTATTCACATAAGAAAAAATATTTTCAGTATATCCATTATTATATTGAAAAGCTATTTCGACGGGAACATCATCTCGTTCACCTTCAATAATAATCGGATTTTTCATTATTGAATCACGGTTCTGATCCAAATATTGGACGAACTCTTTCAAACCGCCTTTGTATTGAAATTTCTCCTTTTTCCCATCCCGTTTATCCTCGATTTTGATAAGCAGATCTTTATTAAGGAAAGCAAGTTCCCGCAATCTTTCACAAAGAATATCAAAGTTGAAATTTATCCTCTTGAAAATCTCGGGATCAGGTCTAAACGTGATTTTAGTGCCTCTTTTCTTGGTTTTGCCTGTTCTTTTCACTTTCTCCAGCGGTACACCCCGGACATATCTTTGATAATGGACCTGACCGTCTCGATATACTTCAGCTTCGCACCATTCGGATAGTGCATTGACAACTGAAACACCCACTCCGTGCAATCCACCGGACACTTTGTAAGACTTCTTATCGAATTTACCACCGGCATGCAGAACCGTCATTACCACTTCCAGTGCAGATTTTTTCATGGTGCTGTGAATGTCAACCGGAATTCCCCGACCATTATCGATCACCGTGACTGAATTATCTTCGCAAATGATAACATCGATTTGGGTGCATGTACCGGCTAATGCCTCATCGATGCTATTATCCACGATTTCATACACAAGATGGTGCAATCCCCTTATAGATACATCACCGATATACATTGCAGGGCGGCGCCTGACTGCTTCTAATCCCTTTAGCACTGTAATTTGATTTGCATCATATTCGGAAATATCAGGAATGCTTTGTTGTTGTTTCATATCCATTCATTATGCCTTTCAATTAAACCCTTATACAGAATTGAGGAGCATTTAATGCTGAACTAAATGCTTTCAGAGGAAAGAGTGAACACCCTGAAGAAAAACGATTAAAGTATAATAATGTCCTGGACAATTGGTTTTCCGATTTTTATATTAAGCTTATTAATAATGTCTGCTTTATAAAACATAAGCTCGTTTTTCCAGACATCATTTTTTGCTTTGACAAACAATCGTCCGTTTTTTATTTTTTCTGCTTTAGTATTTTTTGCGACTTTTGGTCCCACGACTGTGGACCAGTGAACAAGCGCTTCGTTCTCAAGCAACTGAGCTTCGATGCCCAAATTTTTTACTAAATTTTTTAGAACATCATCCAACGATTGAAATTTCATTTGACATACCTGATTTTACCACTCTCAATTTGAAAATATTTTGCTGTTCGGTTTATTCTTTTATCTTTTAAAGAACTAATTTCATTCGTTGTTGTTATGAAAAGTTGCCCTAACTGCAGAAGAAATTCCATTATTCGTTCTTCTCTTTTCGGATCTATTTCTGAATATAGATCATCCACCAGTATAACTGGTGTTTCATTTAACTTATTTTTTATCAATTCAAATTCTGAAATCATCAAAGAAATAAGTACTGTTTTATGCTGTCCTCGGGAACCGAATTTCCTTAAATTATTTTCATTTACTTCGAATACAAGATCATCACGATGCGGTCCAATTGTTGTAGTTCCTTGTTCCATTTCTGCTCTCTTCGATGATTCTAATAATGCGTCATAACGATTTTTTATTTCTTCAAGAGTCTTTCCCTGAATTTTTGAACCATAGGTAAAATTTAGCTCCTCTTCTGTTGTTGATATTTGTGAATAAATATTTCTTAATATATTCTTAAACTCCTCAACGAATGACATTCGTTCCAAAATTATTTGGCTACCTTTTTCAACAAGACCCAGATTCCAGGGTTCGAGAAGTTTTGTTATTTGGTTTGATGAGTACCGTCGATTACCTAAAATTGAATTTCGCTGTTTTAATATCCGATAATATTCCTGAAGTTGATACATGTATTGAATGTTAATTTGAGAGAGCATAATATCAATGAATTTTCTTCTCTCTGCCGGCGGTCCTGTTGTTAAATTGTATGCTTCAGGAGATGAAATGACCACTGGAAACTGCCCGATGTGACTCGAAAATTTTTCTACTTTTTTTTTATTTACTGAAAATTGTTTTCCATCTTTCTTTTGATAGTAAAAAATAATAGTTCTTTTATTTCCATTTCCAAGAACGAATTCGCCTTTGAGTGTGCATTCATCGCTTTCGAAATTGCATAATTCTTTTTCAATTCTTGTTCTGAATGACCGGGTAATACATAATAGATAAATTGCTTCCAGGAGATTTGTTTTGCCTTGCGCATTCCTGCCTGATATTATATTTTGTTCAGTATTGAATTCTATGCGTTCATGAACATAGTTTCTAAAATTCTTTAGTTCCAGAGAGGATAAAATCATGCGCAGAAAGCTACCCGGTTTGTCATTCTTCCTTAATCCGAATCGGCATAATCAGCATCATGAGATCTTCATTTTGTTTCTGAGCCGAAGGATTAATTATCGCTGCACTGACAGAATCTTTTAATAAAAATTCGACATCATCAGTATCCAAATGCCTCAGGATATCGAGAACATAGACTCCGTTATAACCGATCTCCATTCGTTCCGATTCGTAGTTAATTGGAATCTCCTCATTCCCTTCGCCACCGAATTCAATGTCCTCGGAAGAAATTGTGAGGTTATTTTCATCAATCAGAAATTTAATTTGATGAGTAATCAGATTTGAGAAAATTGACACCCTTTTAACAGACGACATGAGCTCTTCCCGATTCACTATCATTTTTTTATCATTATTAATAGGAATCACGTTCTCAAATTTCGGATATTGTCCCTCAATTATTTTGGAATATACAAATGCTTCCCCGATCCGAAAAATAACATGATTTTCTCCTATTGAAAAATTCACCTGCACTTTTTCGATATTGGGAAAAGTATCCAGATTTTTCAGTAGCAGACTTAATGCTTTCGTCGGGACAATTACGCTTTTTTGAAATTCTGAGGATTTGAAATCGCGGTTGATAACTTTTACCAGTCGATGCCCATCTGTAGAAACACAACGAAATTCATCGCTCGTAATCTGGAAAAAGACGCCCATTAAAGTAGGTCTCAGTTCATCGGTCGAAACAGCGAAAATAGTTTTATCGATCATGTTGTAGAGAATTTGAGCATTTATGTCTAACTGACCTTCGCTATCTTCAACAACAATACTCGGAAATTCATCTTTTGGTTGACTGACCAGTTTATATAAACCTTTGTCAGTTTTAATATGAAATTTATCATCTTCTTCAAGACTAATCTCGATGGGGACGTCAGGTAATTCCCGGAGAATTTCGTTGAACGATTTAGCAGGCACTGTACATGCCCCGTTCTCCATCCCGTTCACTTTTAGCTCAGTAGAAATGCATATCTCAAGATCAGTCCCTGTTAATTGTAATGTGTTATCCTTAAGTTCGATCATAATGTTTTCCAGAATAGGGATCGTTGTCTTAGTAGGTATAACACCAATCACTTTTTGCAAGCTTTTGTAAAAGACGCTTTTCGAAACGGTGAAATGCATTTTCGGCTCCCAACATTAAATTAAATTGGAATTTTGATAATCGTATAATATAAGAAAAAAAAGAGAATATATCAATATATTTTTAAAGATTATTATTCAAATATATATAATAAAAAATATTTTTAAATTTATAGTATAAGAGGCTGTGGATATGTTAATAACCTTTTTGTGAAAAATAGATATCCAATTGTTAATTGATCATTTAATAATTTCATGAGCTCGTTCTGATAATGTTAAAGTCGTGTTAATAAAATCCATGGTTATTAACATAATAAAATTTGTCAATTGATATGTCTGATTTATTCACATTATTTCCTCTCTTAATCAACAAAAATTCTGAATTGATGTTAATAATCCTCTCTAATTAATTATGATGTTTATTTACTAAAAATGCTAATTTTAAAACGCGTGTCATTTATGGACAACTGAACTCAATGTGGATAACATCCCCGGTTTTAAACACTCGCAATATCGATTTTTCGTTTTAGCTGATCTATATTTTCTTTAAGAGATTTATCGCTTTTGTACAAATCTTCAACGGTTTGAATTGCATGAATAACAGTACTATGATCACGACCACCGAAATGAAGTCCGATTGTCTTCAATGAATGTGGTGTAAATTTCTTTGCCAGATACATCGAGATCTGCCTGGCGAGTGCAATTTCTTTTTTCCTGGTTTTTGCCCGGATCATATCCTCCGGAATTTGATAATGCTCACAAACAATTCGCTGAATGGATTCCACGCTTAGATTTTTCTTGTTTCCTAACCGCAAATCTTTGAGTACTCCTTTTGCCAGATCCAGAGTAATGTCCTTGCCATCCAATGATGATCTGGCTAATAGTCTGATAAGAGCTCCTTCCAGTTCCCGAATGTTTGAAATAATATTGGTAGCAAATAGCTCAATGATCTCATTGTTCATTTGGATGCCATTTTCCTCGGCTTTTCTCTGTAGAATCGCAATTCTCGTCTCCAGGTCAGGGGGCTGAATATCCACAACGAGTCCCCATTGAAAACGCGATATAAGTCGTTCTTCCATCCCTTTTAATTCTTTGGGTGGACGATCTGACGACAGAACAATTTGCTTTCCGTTTTGATGAAGTGTGTTGAATGTGTGAAAAAATTCTTCCTGAGTTCTTTCTTTATTAATAAAAAATTGAATATCATCGACAATCAGGATATCAACATTTCGATACAGGTTACTAAATTCTGTGGTCTTGTTCCTTTGAATGGACTCAATAAATTCAATGGTAAATTTTTCACTGGAGACATACAAAACTCGCTTAGCAAGCTTTTCCGCACGGATATAATTTCCGATTGCCTGGATAAGATGTGTTTTTCCCAAACCGACGCCACCGTATATTACAAGTGGGTTAAACGACGTTTTTCCGGGAGCCTGTGCCACTGCCAAGGAAGCAGCTCGTGCAAATTGATTATTACTACCCTCTACAAAATTATCAAACAGATATCGTTCGCTTAACTGGCTCTGATTATCAACCTCAACATTAATTTTTTTCTTTTGCGAAGGCATCTGCAGTAATTCATTTGTTTCACTCAGAACGATTGAGTATTTAAGTTTTGCACTTTCACCCAGAATATTTTTCAATGATTGATTGATCAATGCCGAATAATGACTCTCTAAAAATTCGTAGAAAAATTGGCTGGGTAACTGAACTGTCAATATTGAATCTTCGATATTCAGTGGCACAATTGGTCTGAACCAGGTTGTAAATGTCTGGGCTGTTATATGTTCCTTAATATTTGCCAAACATTCCGACCATACTTTTTCATAATTTTGCGCCATTTTGAGAAACTCCTTCGGGTTAATATTGTTGAGTTATTCACATTTTTTTAAGTTTAAAAAGGATCAAAAAAAATTAAATTTGGTAAATTAACAAAAAGAAACAATCTCAATACGAGTTATTCACTTACTTATCCACATTTTAAAAAACCATTTAAGAAATTATAATTTATATATATAAGTTGTTAAGGATTATTAATAAGATAAAAACAATGTTGAAAACTTTTTTATAAGATAAAAAAATAGAATTAACGGAAATGTAATCTTATGAAAGTTATCCACATTTTATTCAACGGGGCAATCCCCAAATCGGCTACTCAATTTACAAAAAAGAATTGTAAAACTCAAAGAAAAATTTTTTAGCTGATCCCATTTTTGCAAAAAATTTATTTAAGATGAACTATACATTAAAAAATGCTTGACTTTCAAATAAATAATTAATAATTTTACAGGATAAAATTTAAATGAATCGTAATGAAATCAAAAAGGAATCTTAATTATGAAACGGACATTTCAGCCCAGCAACCGAAAACGAAAGAACAAACATGGATTTCGTGAAAGAATGAAGTCGAAGAGCGGAAGAATTATCATAAATCGGAGACGTGCCAAGGGAAGAAAAAAATTAAGCGTCAGCGATGAATAATATTATATTGTTGTTATATGAAACAACATTCATTATCAAAAGAAGATATATTGACAGGGATAAAGAAGTTTGACGAATTATTTAGTCACGGAAGGTTTCTGCATTCAAATCTAATTAATATTATTTATAAAAAATCGGAATCATTCAAAATAGCTTTTGTAGTATCCGGAAAGATACGTAAAAAAGTTACACGGAATATAATAAAGCGTCATCTGCGAGAAATATATCGAACTAATAAGAATGAATTTCCAACAAATATGCATATTATTTTAATGGTAAAAAAAGAGAGATACAATTTTCATAAATTAAAAGAGGAAATTCTTTCAACCGTGAAAGATTTGGAATAAATTTATTAGTAAGACCACACAATTTTCGATAAAATTAAAAGTTGAATATCTCAAAATAGGTTCATAATGGATAAAAGAACGCTAATTGCTTTTCTATTAATTGGTGCACTACTGGTTTTAACACAGACGACATGGTATAAAAAAAGTGTATTAGGTATCAAGGAATTGCCACAGAAACAGGTTTCGATGCAGGATAGCACTGCAACACAGAAAGAGGAAAATGTTGCCAGTCAGAAAAGTGAGGACAGAGCTATTGCATCACCTCAAATTGAAGAAGAACAACCGACTGAAAAAATTCAACAAGACAGGAAAGAATCTCTATCATCATTTGATAGTCTATCTACTGTTTCTACCGGCAGGGAAATATATATTAATACAGACAAATATGAAGCTCTGTTAAACACCAAGGGTGCGACAGTTAAAAGCTGGAAATTAAAAAATTATTTTTATGATGAGAATGTTCCTGTCCAGTTGATTAAAAAAAATGGATATGGAAATCTTGGAATTCAGTTTGCTGTAGATCAGGATACGATTAAAACTCAAAATTTTGAGTTTGATGTAGATAAAAGGACTATCGATTTAACATCAGGCAGAACAGAGGATGTTCTCGTTTTTAGTTTAAAACTTGATAATAACCGCACTCTCAAAAAAATATTCACATTTTATAAAGACAAGTATATTTTTGATCTCCGAATCGAACTCACAAATCTCGGTGAAATTATAGACGATCAAAAATATACGCTTACCTGGTTATCCGGTCTTGAATATACCGAGAAAAATATTGACGAGGATATTAGAAATTCCAAATCATATATTTATACTGGTGGCGGAAAAGAAGAGCTAAAGCTTCCGGAAAAACCGAATGTGAAAGAATCAACAAACGAAATTGAGGGTAAAATTGATTGGGTTGCAATACGAACGAAATATTTTGCATCTATAATTTTCCCGGATACTGAAGATGATATTAGTGCGAGGTTGTCAGGTGCTACAGAATCTTTTGGAGATGAAAAG
>WJJN01000317.1 GCA_014729735.1 Candidatus Zhuqueibacterota bacterium | reverse complement strand
GTAAATGTGTATGTCAGTGAAATATTACTGCCCTTAAAATATGTGTAGGCATCCGTGGATTCCTGATTCAGGATATTATATTTCACTTTCGTACTGTACCGACTATAAATATACGCCAGCCTGAATTTATTTAGTTCGTTAAAAATATATGATTCCATTCCCAAATCGACTTCCATCAAATTGTATTTAAAGTCGAAATTCGTGTAATCGCGATAATCCAAAAATTCATCCTGCAGTATCAGTGAATCCATTTGGGAATGATGCCGGATCTGATAATATCCTTCCAGAAAAAAAGTCGGTAAAAACTTTCTGTATTCAAAAATGCCAAAAACATCTAAGTCAAAATCTTTGTTTGCCGCGACGCCACCGAAAACCGAATAATTGTCCAGTATATCGCTGGAGTAAAAATACGTTCCCAACTTGGTAGTTTCATAATCGATCATTATTCGTGGCAAAATTGCCATTTTTGAATAATAGTTACTGTACGGCTTCGATTCATAGCTGGGAATTTGTGTATCGTCATAACTCCGCGTGGTGATATCTGCCTTGTTTTCATTCAACGGCAGTATTTCATGCAGTGTGGTCGATGCCAGATGAAAATTTCGTTGATATTCGACGTACTCAGTCTTAATCTGATCGATGGGCTCGGGTTTATCCAGTTGAAAAATATTATACTTTTGTTTTGAAAATCCGCTATAAAGCAACTGCCCGTTTTTGTTCACACTCGGCATAAACGCACCGCCAAGCACATTGGTCAACTGTTTCACATTTTTGCCGCGGGCATCCATTCGGTAGATGTTGAAAATACCGGTTCTGTCCCAACTGAAATAGACATATTCGCCATCCGGACTGAATATTGGATCGCGGGCATCATATTTGTCGCGGATCAAATAGTGAATCTTTCCACTATCCGCTGAAATCAGAGCGATATTCCGCTTATGTCGTTCAGCCAGGGAAACGATAATTGCATTGCCGTTCGGTGCCCATCTGGGAGTAAATATCTGCTCGCCATTTTTAAATTTAGTTAGATATTGGGGCTTCTTGGTTTCAAGGTCCAATTTTACCAGATTTTGCGTGCCATCCTTTGTCACGACAAAAACCATGGATTTTCCGTCCGGAGACCATGCCGGGCTCTGCGCCCGGTAATAACGGGTAATCGGGCGCTCTTTCTCTTTTTTCAGATCATAGGCAAAAATATCAAGATAATGCGAAAGATATTTTGTCGCATCCGAGTATTTTGTATAAATCAACTTTGTACCATCGGGGGACCAATTTACTGAATGCAGTACTCCATCTTTTATTTTTTTCGTTTTATTGGATTCCGTATCATGAACATAAAGTGAAGTTTTGCTGATGGATTTCTCGTCTTCATTGGATAAAAATGCATACCGTTTTCCGTCCGGTGACCAAATCGGATAAATGTCCGCACTGCCTTCATCACGTAAGACCTCTCCTGTAACCAGATTGGTTTGAATCCGTTCAGTGCGATAGTCATACATCTTCTCAAGATATGTTTTCCAGTCTTTATACAATTGCCTTTCGCTGATATTCAGGACGTTTTTGATTGCCCCATTAACTGAAAACCGAAACGGAGATTTCATTTCCCGCACAATCCTTCGCAATGATTCAAGCCCGTATTGATCCACGATGTATTGTGTCAGCGAGTAGCCCTGATTATACGACTTTTCATTTCGGATGCTGTTATCGCCAAAGACCGCCATTTCTTTGTGATCCAGCAATTCGCCTTCGAGCGTTGCATCGCGCAAAATCATATCGCGGTGGCTATCCCATCGATCGTAATTCAGCCCGGGGAGTTGAAACTGCGCCATGCCCTCTGCCAGCCACATCGGGACGATTGTCATCGCAATTGGATAGGACACGATTTTGTTGGGAAATCCATAGAGAACATACGGATTTTTTTCAGGTTCATAATCAATATATTGCATGTAAATAGCAGGAATGGAGCGGGACATTTTTCGGGCAGCACCTAATGAGATCATGTGCGTGAATTCATGAGTCACAACATTTCGAAGCCAGTTATGTGAACCGCGCAGCATGAAATCCATCGGTGTTGCCCAGATTTCTACTTTATTATCATAGTAGAATGCCGCTCCGTTAGAAAAATCATCGTGATCGCGGATGACAAAATGAATTTTGTCATCCGGTTCATATAAATAAAGAGACGTAATTGGAAGATAAATATCTTCGGCAATTTTAGCAACAACCCTGGCGGTTCGTTCTGCACCCTTGTGGTAATGAACCATAAAATGCTTTGTTTCAATCGTATACCATTTCAATTCCGGATGATTTCCAACATGAAATTCCTGCGCCTGACTATTTATCGCAGCCCCCATAAATAATAGTCCAATAAAAATATAGATTATTTTTTTCAATGTCATCACTCTTTCAATCCATTCTATTCATCAGATGCAAATCAATTCAATTGAAAAATTATTTGACCACTGCCATTTTAAAAAATGAAACACTCGTGTTTTGAGAATTACTCGCTTCCACACGGGTCAGATATACTCCACTTTGGAAATTAGTGACATTCAATTGAAGCTCGTTCGCCGTATCTGCAAATCCCGTGCTTTTGATTTCTTTAATAAACTCCCCTGCCATATCATAGAAGCGAATCGTTATATCCGCATCGTCGTTTAGCCAGTAGCGGATTGTCGTCGAATTGCCCTCGGTGGGGTTCGGATAATTATAAACTGATTTTGAGGGCATAAGTTCACTTTCTATCGGTTCATTACCTTCGCGGGATTGAGCGAAAGAAGTGTGCTGCATATCATTTCGGAAACCTGCCCAGAAAATATTTTCTTCGACGTAATCCCGGAGCAGCGACCAGACATAGACATTGCCGTCGGCGCCAGTCACCGCGAGATTGGTTATACCATCTGCATCAAGATCAGCTAATGCCGGGACAGAACCAACACCTTTTCCTACCGACAGCGGGAACCCATCCACCTGCCGTGCATCGTAATGATACGCCATAATGCGACCGTCTGCAGCAGCGACGATGATCTCTGCGAAACCATCATCGTCCAGATCAGCAATGACCGGCTCCGGATACGCACTGCCGGTTTGTTCCCGCTCGATC
>WJJN01000316.1 GCA_014729735.1 Candidatus Zhuqueibacterota bacterium | reverse complement strand
TGCTTGTTCCGAGTCTCTTGGCCATTTCGATCCATCCACCATGTATTTATTAGCGATTTGAGTGTTATTCCGGAAAGCCATTAGCATTTGATTTCCATCCATTACACCTTCCCGAAGTGCCGATCTGTCACCTGCCGGATCTTCTGGTCCCTCATATTTTCCACCCGTTTGCGCAAAAACCTGAATGGGAATTGAACAAATTAATGATATTATAATCAGGAATTTAAATATTTTGTTATCCTTTAACATAACTTATCTCCTAAAGGGATTATAATTATTATCTAAAACTGAAATTCCAGTCCAACTTTTACAGACCGTGGTGAACTAAACATGGCTGGATTCTGTACTATATCTTCATATTCAGAGAAGTTGCTTCTGTAAGTGTTTATATCGATGGGACGTATAACTGCCGTATAGGCTCGTCCGGTAGTTTGATTTACCCATTCTTCATTTAATCGATCTAACAGATTATATGTTAATAATGTCGCTTTCACTCGTACACCGCCTATTGTCATTAGATTGTAGTGTGCCCGTAAATCGATATTAAACTTTGAAGGACGACGTTCATTGTTTGGCAATAAGTTTATCAAAGCTAAGGGACTTTCAGTTATAGGACTCCATGAGTAAGGCATTCCTGAGCTAAAAGTGCAGAGAAGTGAACCGCCATATCGGTTTGTATTATAGCCGACCGTAATATTCAGTGTGTGCCTTTGATCCCATTCGAGTGGTATCAATTTGTTTACAGGATCCATATCGTTCCCTGCCCTGTTAAATGCAAATTCAGGATTATCCGCAACGCCACGAGTATATTGCAACGAATAATTAGCGTTCAGAGAAAGACCGCCTGAGATAAAATTGTATTTCAGCTCTAATCCTCTGACATTACCATAATCTTTATTATCGAACAGCCCATAGCGTATTTGACTATAAGTATAAACAATTCTGGAGCTTAACAATTCATAAATATCCCGATAAAATACAGCGACCTCCAGATTCATGTTTTGTGCTAACTGTAACCATAATCCGGTTTCATATGAGACCGTTTTTTGAGGCTCGAGTTGAGGATTTCCAACCATACCCAATTCCGTTATGCGGAAGGTATTATTTTGATAGTAATAATTAAGCGGAGGAATCTGTAAAAAATGACCGTATGAGAATCTGAGTAAAGCATATTCACCCAGTTTATATGATAAACCGAGTCTGGGGCTTACATAATAAGTAGGATCGACATCCGGATATTCGCTCATTCGGGATTTGTCTTCAAAATAGTCCTGGTTTGCCGGATTTCTCCAATCTGTTGGATATACAGTATTCGGATCAAAATAATCCAACCTCACTCCCAAATTGACAACCATATTATCAAATTCCATTTTATCTTGAATATACGTTGCAAATTGGAGGGGCTTTTTCAAATAAATATCGGAATATGTTGTACTATCTGCTCGCACTTCAGGCTCGTAATAAGGATATATCCGTTTATTTGTCAAAGAATCGATTACGAACTCTGCCTCTAAATCCGTTCCCTCATATTTATTCCGAATAAGACTCCACTGCTGATTTAATTCAATTTGTTCAAGATCAACTCCGGTTTTAATACTATGATTATTATTGATTTGCCATGTCAAATCGTATTTAAATCCATACTTCTTTTCGGTTCTAATTGTATGCCCTTTCTGATTCCCTCCTGTACTGAACCATTGCCCGGTTATACTGCTATATTGATCATGGACATATCTCGAATCCAATGGATTTTCATATACATAGTTTCCGTGTTCATAATTTGTATAGGATAATTTCAATACATGAAATGCTTTCCTGCTTAATGAATGATTAACAGAAAAAACAGCCATATTGGATTGATTATGACCTTCCGGTATACCATAAGGATTATAGAAGTATTGATGATTATAGCCCTGGTAATCACTTTCATTAAAATTAAACATTAATGAAGCTTTTAAATTTGTAGTGGGTTTTGCGGTCAATTTTCCCATGAAATAAATATCTTCGGAATGATCCATATCAACATAGGAATTATCTCCATTTGCTTCGCTGACCCAGTTACCATCAGGATAATTTCTGAAATCACTATAATCATTTACATTGAAGCGAGTTATACCCTTTAAATGACCTCTGTCTTTTTTATAACGGCTGTCAATTAGAAAATGTAAATAATTCTTAATCACCGGACCTGAAAGACTAAATGTGTAATCCTGAATCCGCACATCCGAATTTTCAAGTCCCGGGAATTTTTCATCATGTGATGTGATATAATTCCCCATATTTATCGCAGCAGATCCGTGCAGTTCATTGCTTCCCTCCTTCGTAATTACGTTTACAATACCGCTCATGGCTTTGCCATATTCGGCGTTAAAAGTACCTGTAATTACTTCCATATCTTCTACTGCGTCGGTAGTGACTTCAATCATCTTGCTGGTATGACTGAATGATTCAGTGACAACCACACCGTCGATCATATAGCTGCTTTCGCTGCTTCGACCTCCCCTGAAATGTGAACCCACAACACCTGGTTGAAGCTGAACGATCTGGTCAATATTTTCGACTGGCAGAATTTCAATTTCATCTGAGGATATATTTCGGATCGAGCTTGTTTGATCCTTTTTGATAGTAACCTGATCCGCACTAACTGTAATTACTTCACCCTCGATTACTTGTGGTGATAATTCAAAAAGAAGATTTGTCGTTGAGTTTACACTCACACGAACATTTTCTATTTTCACAACACCATATCCTATCATCCTCGCAATAACATTATATGTGCCAGGGGGGACATTTATAATAAAAAAATGACCTTTCATATCTGATGCAGCACCCATCTGTGTGCCTTCTATAATGATATTGCTGCCCACTAAAGGATCCCCAGTATCTTTGTCAATGACACGACCTGAAATTTTTCCGGTTGTTTGTGTAAAAGCATTGCTGAAGATAAATATTAAGAGCAGTGCTAATACGGTAAAAACTTTTGAATTGTTCATGTATATCACCCTCATAAAAATTTAGTCTTAATTTTGGGAGCCGCTCAAATTAAATTCTTATAATAGTTAACCAATCACAGGAGTTTTAGAAAATTAAAAATGGAAATTTCCAAAGTGAACTACTGCAATACAATCATCTTTCTGGTAAGAATCCCTTGATTTGTTTTTAATTTATAAAAATAAATACCACTCGTTAAAGACCTTGCATCGAACGTTACTTGATGGGTTCCTCGTAATTTCATCTCGTCAACGATTACTGCAACTTCCTGTCCTGCAACATTATAAACAGATAAACGCACATCGCTATTTTTCTGCAAAGTGAATCTAATGTTCGTTTCAGGATTAAATGGATTCGGATAATTTTGATGCAAAGCAAATTTTTCGGGATTTGCTATATCATCTGATTCGACAGCCACGGCAGAAATATCTTTATACTGCACCAGAATCGCTTTGAATGTTGAATCTGTTTCATCCCAGTTTTGTGTCGAGCCACCGCGGCCACGAATATGAAAACTAAATAATGGATCGATACCATCCGACCATACTGCCAGGCGGAACTTTGTTGTCTGTACAGGTGTTTCTGACTGCCAGACAGACTGAGCATCGGTATCAACGCCGACCATACCTTCTTCATACGATCCTCCGACTCCATCCATTACCGTAACCCAGTCACTACCATCCCAGTATTCAACAGCCCAGGGAGTGGTTGGCTGAGGTTGATTACCATAAACGCCGCCCCAGGTAAAATAATTGATATTTTTAGGTACGGGCCATTCACACATCCAATAAAAAGGATCTTCGTATGTTAAATAACCAGCATCATGCTGCCAGGGATATCCAAATTCACCCCACGGAGTGTCTGTATTATAGAAATCTCCTTTTATGGGATCAAAAAGAAGGTCGTAGGGTGTTCCACGGATATTATCCAATTCACCGGCTTCAAAAGATGCACTGGCTACGCATTCCGGCAGTAGACCCAGATTTACCATTTTATCCATCTCATTATCTGCTTCAGCATCAGAATAATCAAGGTATTGAATAAGCGTGGACTGCACACCATCAGCCGTGTTTCCGATAAAGGTGAAACTCCAAAGACTATCAGCAAAAGAATCTACCTCATCGGCTAAACTATCAGGATTGGCAAATGCACACAATCGTACCTTTTTCGTAACAACCGGTTCTAATCCTCTCCATTCAAATGGGCGTCCATCAATCCATCCGCCAGCTCCACTCAGACTGTCAGCGGGCCATCCATTATCTGCTTTAGCAAGATCCATCCAGCTCTCGGTTACATCATCCCATATTTGAATAGCCCAACCAGTCGTTGGTTGGGGTTGGTTTCCAAAAAACGCACAAGATAGAGCAGTAATATAATTGATATTCTTTGCTGTTGGCCATTCCACCTGCCAATAAAACGGATTTTCTTTTGTTACCCCTCCAATTGTTTCATTGTAGTTAATCCCATATTCATGGAATCCCGACACATTCGATACATAATCACCAGTTGCGGGATTATAAAGAATGTCTGTAGGAATTCCTCGTCCGGAATCGTCAGGTACGGAACCGGTTACGACTGCGCTTTCCAGGCAGCCAAGATTAACCATTGGATCCGGGTTATTGTCTCCTTGTGTAAAAGCTAGAGATGCAAATAAAAAGACACAAAGAGAACCAATAACAAAACTAATCGTTATTCTTCTGTTCATGAAGAACCTCCTTACGATAAATAAATTAATTACTCCTGTGATTGATTAAACTATTGTATTTTCATTTATTTTAGTAAATGCATATTTAGATGATGTCGTTTCAAGTCCTATAGCAGCGTTATAGTAACCTAACTGCAAGTAATGCCTATCGTTTGCGCAACTCAGACAAAGAGTTTTCCCGGGCTAAAAGACTTTTAATAACATCAGTTTTTAACGACGCTCTTTTAGCTGCACCAGTACGGAGCTTCTTAGTCAATATTTAACTTATTCGCGCAGCGATTATTAAACCAAGCCCAACGAGGAAACAAATAAACATAAGCGCGATGAATTTATTAGTACCACTTGGGGCTTCTTTGAATTCCTTCCAAATAAACACGCCCCAAAATGCTGCTACCATTGTCGCCCCCTGTCCAAGCCCGTACGATATTGCAAATCCAGCCTGACCCGATGCGATAATGCTGAAAGACATTCCGATACACCAAATAATTCCACCCAATACTCCGATTGAATGGATGCGTAGACTTCCTTTAAAATATTCCGAAATCGCTACCGGTTTTCCAACAAATGGTTTTTTCATGATAAATGTATTGAATAGAAAGTTACTGACGAAAAGCCCGATTGAAAAGAAAAATACGGCTGTGTAGGGACTTAATTTCCCGACCTCTAAATTTGTAAAATCGGTTGACATGGACTTGGCAACAAACCAATAAAAATTGCCCATTAAAATGCCACACACTACAGATAACAGTAGTCCCTTTGTTGTGACTCCTGCCGTTTGACCGGGTAATTTTTTGTAAATGGCTGCATCAATAATGATAGCTGCAACAACGAGTGCTACTCCAAGAAACAATAATAGCGGATCTCCTAATGGGGTGGATATATAATTTACAACGACACCCCATACAAGAGCGATTCCTATTCCCACCGGAAATGCGACAGACATCCCCGCTATGGCAATTGCAGCTACGAGAAGTATATTTGCGAGATTAAATACAGCACCCCCAATTAAGGCGTAGATTATGCTGCTTGAACTTGCCTGAGCAACATCCTGAAGAAAACTTCTCCCCGCATTTCCGAAACTTCCGAGAGTAAAAGCAAAAATAACCGAAAGTAACACCACTCCAATAGCATAATCCCAGTAAAATAGCTCGAATCGCCATTCTCTTCCGGCTAATTTTTGGGTATTTGCCCAGGATCCCCAGCACAACATGGTAATAAAACAGAAAATCACCGCAAGTAAATAGCTTTCCAATATAAACATGTTTCCCTCCTGTTATTATTTCAACAATGAATCCAACTGTATTTAATAACTATTTTTGCCATTTTATTACGCTTCTTTATATACACTATTTTCACAAATCCTTGTTTGAACGCAAAAACCCACAGGACAAATCTAATAATATCAATGGCTCCGTTGCACACACAACAAGGAATCGGTAATGCGTAATGCCGAAAGGAAATCCATCGAATTTTGTCTCTATGTAGATTTAACGACTATTAGCTATAAGGACTTTGGCGAGTCAACTAATAATCATAATTTTTCATGTTATAGATTTAAATTCAACTCTTAAATAATTTTACTTGACTTTTTTATGTGAATTTAATAAATTTAAAATGCCCACAGGGCAAATCTCAATTCATTGTCTATGTGGATTTAAAGCCACTGGTTATAAGGACTTTGGCGAGTCGACCGGTGGCTTTTTTAACTTCTATTAATTGTTTATCTGTTGAACCGATTTTCGCTTAATTAATTTAGTTGGAAGCTTCACTTTTATTGGCTTATATGTTTCCGGTGAACATATTTGTTCATATAGTATTTTCATTGCCATTTTTCCCAAATTATTATTTTGTTGCGCAATCGTTGTCAACGGGGTGGCTAAAAAATCTGAATACGGATTTTCATCAAAAGATAGCAGCGAAACATCTTCCGGTATTTTCAAACCTTCTTCATTTATTGCCCTCATAGCACCCAGAGAAATTAAATTGCTCAAAGCAAATATTGCTGTAGGTCGTGTGGTTTTACTCAATAAAAGTTTTGCCCCAAGATATCCGTTTTGCTCTCCGAAACTATTACCAACCAACAGGGAAGAATCAATTGGAATATTATGCCTTTTATGCGCATCTATATATCCTCTTACCCGATCCTGATTTACTGAGCTTTTCAATAATCCTTGAATGCATGCTATTTTTTTGTGCCCATGTTCTATTAAATATTCAACAGCCTCAATAGCCCCATGATAATTGTCTGAAATAACCTTTGAGCAGTTCAATTTTGGAAATTGCCTGTCTATCACGACCAATGGCATACCATTTTCAGGAATTTGCTTTAAATGATCATCATTTTCCCCAACCGGGCTTATAATCAATCCATCTACTTTCCGGGATAAAAGCTGTTTAAGACCATCTATTTCATAGTATGTACTTTCATGGCTATCGCACAACATAATCGAATAATTCAATTTGCGCGCTTCTATTTCTATACTTCGCGCGATAGACGAAAAAAAAGGATTTGAAATATCCGGAATAATCAATCCGATTGTAAGCGTTTTCTGGAGACGAAGTCCTCGGGCAAGTTGGTTGGGTACGAAATTGAGTTCTTTGGCTGCGCTTAATATGGTAGTCTCAGTGTCTTTGCTGATGCGATAATTGGCAGCCTTGCCATTTAGAACTCTAGAGACAGTAGATACAGAAAAACCGAGTTGGTCAGCGAGTATTTTTAAAGTCGTTCTATCCGACTTTTCGAGCATCTAAATTTCTCCATCCGATTTCAATGATTTTGCGGACGCAACGCATTTATGATGCGCAATCGTTTGTCCTGAAAATCAACATACGAAAATTTTGTTAAAATGTCAAGTTTTTTTTTGAGGTTCAAAATAAAATCTGAATATTTTAGCTGGAGTTGACAAGAATTTTAGTAGGCATTAAATCAATAATAATAGATACTTTCTTTGTTAATATGCTAGTGATGAACTGTGTAGAGATAGAAGAATATTAATATAGGATTAGAATATAACCTGG
>WJJN01000315.1 GCA_014729735.1 Candidatus Zhuqueibacterota bacterium | reverse complement strand
TTCCATTTTTGAATCGCCGTCAACATCGGCGACTTCAATCTTGTGTCCGCCACTGCCACTGGTTTCCATGAAACTGTTAAACTGCCACAGCTTCTCTAATTGAGCGGAAAAGGCTGCTAAAATTTCACTCTGATAAACGCCTGTTTGTGTAACCACAGCCGGATTTGCACCATCAAGGTATGCCACAGATAATTGAATGCGGGTGGATGCCCGCTGCGTATCGGTTGCCATCGGAGGCCACAGAGCTCTGTGTTTCAATCTGCCGGTCATTCCGTCGAGAACTGCCACGTAAATATCATCATCAATTTGCAGGCGGGTAATCACTTCTGCCTTACCATCCCCGTCCATATCATAAATATTGAATGGATTATTATTCGCGTTTCCATAGCAATACTCGTGTTGACAGACGTCTTTGCGCCATAAAAATTTTCCATAAGAAGTGAAGGCTTCCAGTTGCACCGGATAGTCCGGATCAGGTGCGCCCTCCTGAATTCCATTATCGAGGCGTATTACGCAATCCAGCGTCCCGTCGCCATCCAGGTCGCCAAATACCGGTGTTAACCCTCCCTGGCGATGAAAGGGTTTGAAAGTCGTCACGATATTGCTCGCAGGCTTCGCCGGATCGATCCCGCACCATTCAGATTTTCGCCCTTCGTTACCGTTCGAATCAACTGTTTGAACATAATATTGACAACGATTATCAATTGGCTCAGGCTCTTCATCTATAAAAGTGCATGACGAAGCAATAGGCTCTTTATTGATTTTAAATCCCGCGTGATAGCGATCTTTTCCTGCCAGCCGGTAAATATTGAACTTCGTATTGCGAGTGTCCTTTTCCAGCAATGCCCAACTCAGAAAAACTTTTCCGTCCTCCAATGTGCAGGCACACAATTGCCGGTGATCGATTTTCCAGTCTGCGCCCTCCGGCTCCCGAACCGGGCGAAAGCCGATGTCCGGGTGTTTTACGCAGAACGACAAAAACTCGCGACCCAACCGCAGAAATTCTTCACCATAAGCCCATGATCCGCCACACTGAAACCGTTCCTGCTCTACAATATTGACAATTCGGAATTTTCCGGTATACGTCCCGATTTCCTGATCGCGGATGCACATATTCCAGACATTGCCTGCCATTCCGTATAATCCGTAACCATTAGGCTCGCCCCAGGCGGCAGGCTTCAGATATTTTTGCCACTCATCAAATCTTCTTTTTCCATCTGCATTGTAATTTGCCCGTTCTCTGGGATCGTCGTTGCCCCAGGGATATTTGGCATTATCTATTCCCCCGCGTGCAGCCCACTCGAATTCGGCATACGTTGGCAGCCGATAGATTTTGCCGTCTTTTTTCGATAACCATTTCAGGAAAGCATCCACATCAAACCGGTCGATAAAAATCACCGGATAGTCTTCTTTTCCCCTTGGAATATTCCCCTCGATCCAATGAGGAGGCGCAGGATAATTTTCAGAATCAATGAAAATTTTATATTCACGATTTGTTACCGGATGATCAAGGATTTCAAAATCATCAACGCGTACCAATGGTCGGTTTTCCTGTGTCACCACATCTCCCTGATGAAATGTACCGCCCTTGATATGCACAAATCCTTTTATATTTATAGATTGCGATAGTGAGAAAACCGGGAAAGCGTAAATCACAATTCCGATGCACCACGCGCGGAACTTCATATTTTCACTCCTGTTTCTGAAATCTGATAAATAATCGTATCATGAAACCAAACCGGTCAGGATTCAGGGAGCTGTATCATAAGTCTGATTTTTTTGTAAAATGTCATTCCGGGCTTGTCCCGGAATCTCCTAATTATTAAAAAGTTAGGGGATTCCTGCATTCGCAGGAATGACACCAAAAAATGACTTTTGATACAGCCCCCTATTCTTTGCTCTGAACTTGCCCAAATCAATCGAGCGGAACGATCAGATCTTCAATCCCAATCTCGCCGCCGTTCACCGGTAATTTTACAATCTTGCCACCGGGAGGCCAATGGCGATGATAACCCGATTCACCGGTTACATGACCATACACCAGCAAAATTCCGCCGTGGTATTTCCCCCAATAATTGTTATCGTGATCATGCCCGCAAAAACATGCTTTGATATTTCCCTGTTTTAAAAAAGCATCATATACGCTTCCATCATCCTCTTCAAAGCATACTCTTTCGTGGTAAAAGCCTTTTTTTGTTAATGTGGAATCTTCCCATAGCAATGCATATTGTTTTAACGGGATATGAAAAATAGAAATCGCCGGAATGACCTGTTTGTGAATTTTCTTGCTCGCTGCTGATTTTTTCTGAAACCAGGCAACCTGATCCGGCTTGATCGATTTATTTCCGGGTTCGGAACCGGAATCAAATGCATAAATTTCCCAGACCGGTCGTTCGGTGTTCTCTAACTTTAAATCTACCTGGTAATCGCATTTAATGGATCCGAGTCCTGCGGGATGAAAACCAGCGATACCCCAATCAGTACTGTCGAATAAATCCCGAATCGGCTCCCGCCCTACATTGCCTTCGGGATCATGATTACCGAATACAAACAACCAGGGTATTTCAAATGCATCAAAACAACTGGCGGCAAACGGAAACACGTAACTTTTTCGATCTTTTTGACCACCGAACAAATCGCCGGTAATGATAATCATATCAGGATGAGCTATTTTTACAAGTTCACGCATACGCTTTGTTACAAGAAGATCATTCTGCCAGTTATGACATAAATGCAGATCAGTCACCTGAAGAATGCAGATGGAATCCTTTTGTGTTTGAGGAAAGACAATTTCGTAGTGATCGTCAGCTAGCCGATTCAATTTTGTTTGGGCAGGAGAATTATAAAATTGAACGCTCAACAGGACAATCAGAAACAATTTGACCTTTGTCATAAAATTCATTATTTGGCATTCCTTTTCATATATAATTTATATAGCAATTTTTATCAGATCATTAGTTCATTAAAAAATCAAGCCCAACGAGAAACGCTGTGCATTGTCCAGTATGCCCCAATCCGACCATGCATAGTCCACGCGGACGCCCATATACCCGCGCTTGTACAAATCAATTCCACCGCCGAAAGTCGCACCGCTTATACTGTCACGCTCGTACATATTTGTATAACCCGTTCGCAAATAGAACATGTTGGCAAAGCCGTACTCGAAACCGACGTTAATGCTTTCCGTAGCATGGCTCGGGTGATTGACATCCAGAGCGATTAAGATTTCTCCAAATGAACCAAAAGTTCGTTCATAAGAAATTCCAAGACGAAATAGTAAGGGAAGCGGAAACGCCTGGACTTTATAATTTACCGGCACACGGTCATAATTTTCGATGGTTTCATCAGGATCAACAATTGTTGTTAAATGACGTCCACTGAATTGAATTTTTGTACCAAAATTACATACACTGGCGCCCAATTTTAATCCCTTGACCATTGTGTTATAAAATACACCCACATCCAGTGCCATGGCGTTTCCGGTTTCAGTCCAAATCCGCTGGGATATATACTTCCCCGTCATTCCAAACGAAAAACGATCGGTTAGAGCAATCGCCCATGTTAATCCGACTGCGATATCCCGTCCATCAAATGTTTCGCCCGTTCCCTCAGGACGTTCAACGGTTCTGACCGCATCACGACCATAATAG
>WJJN01000314.1 GCA_014729735.1 Candidatus Zhuqueibacterota bacterium | reverse complement strand
AATCGGCGGATGCTGTGCCAGATACTCTGAACCCAGCAACAAAGCTTCTTCAGCGCCGACTGCTGCAAAATAGATGGAGCGCGCAGGCTTCTGTTCCAGCGAGCTCATTGCTTTTGCCACCGCCAGCATCATGGCAACGCCGGATGCATTATCATTGGCGCCATTGTAAATGGAATCGCCATTCACCGGCTTTCCGATCCCCAGATGATCATAATGCGCCGTGAAAATGACTGTTTCATTTTTCAATTGCGGATCGCTACCAGTGATTTTAGCGACGACATTTTGGGTTGCGATTGCTGTTTTCTCACTGGTCAACGACAGCGAAAGTTTTGTATCCAGCTCTATTGGTTCGAAATCCGGCTGCGCTGCTTTTTCGAACAGCGCGTCAAATTCCAATCCAGCACTGGAAAATATTTTACTGCCCAAATCTCCTGTGATAAAATATGTCGCATCCAGCACGGGATTGTCATGCTTTTCATTATCGATCAGCGGGCGTCCGCTGATATTGGAATTGCTGATCACCCTCCAGCCGTATCCTGCGGTTTCGTCCGTATGAATCAAAATCACTGCTTTTGCTCCCCGCCGCGCGCCTTCTTCATACTTGTAACTCCAGCGTCCGTAATATGTGAGTCTCTCGCCATCGAAAAAATCATCATCATCTGACGGCGGTTCGTTCATGAAGCCGATCAGAATTTTGCCGGTGCAGTCCAGATCTTTATAATCATTCCACCCGTATTCCGGCGCATGAATTCCGTAGCCGACAAACACCGGCTTGCCGGAAAATGCAATCTCATTCAACTGGCAATTCGCGATGCCGATATAATCATCTGCAAATTGCGACTGGATCGTATTTCCATCAGGTGAAAAGGAAAATTCACTCTGATCCGGAATCGTGCGCATATTCACGAGACTGACCGGCTGGAAATATCCTCCCCCCGGAAATGACGGTTCCATATCCAGTGCTTTCATCTGCCCCCGAATGTATTCTGCCGCAGCTCTTCCGCCCCGTGTACCAATTCCCCGACCCTCTAAATTATCATGCGACAGCATGCGTATTTGTTCTGCAATATAATCTGCCGAGATCGTTTCCGCAGTCGAACGTATCTCGGGCGGAACATCGGTTTGGGACGAACAATTCAGCAAAAGAATAAAAACTCCCCAGTATATTTTGCTTTTAAATATTCTCATTTTTCCTTTTCTTTATTCTCTAAATCCTGTCAGCCAAAGGCTGATCTGCCGATGGCATGACATCCTGTCAAAAACAACATCCTGATAATCAATTAGTGCGTGAACGAAAACAATGGTGGTGTCATTCTGAGCGATCCCGCCTAAGCGGGAGAGTTAAGAATCTTATATCACGAAACTTAGCAAAGACAGACACTCAGTGGTATTGAGATTCTTCGTCGCTCTGCTCCTCAGAATGACAAATTTTTGAGTTTTCGTTCAGACATTAATTGGAAAAATCCAAATTCCCCAACACCGGACAATACGGGTTCTTCTTTACACCGGCATTAATTACATCCACCATTTTGTAAAAATCCTTTTTCGTCACCCGCCGGATCTTATATTCACTGGTAGGATGCTTTTCCCAGATAAAATAATTGCATATCGCACACACCTTAAAATGGCGCTCTTTATATCCTTTGGTGAAATTCTCATAATCCGGATGCTCCCGAATCAGCTCGCGATCATTTTGCATTATTTCCCAGGCATTGGCGATGGAGCCATCCGGCAGATAAAACCGGAGATTATAATTAAAATCGAACAATGACCAGCGCCCGTCGATATACGCCTCAGCTACAACGTGCATTACAAAAACCATTCGAGCTGGCACTCCCAACACCTGGCACATTGCCACAAACACACGGGAAATTTCATTGCAGACCAACGACCGCCGGCGAATGATCTCTTCCTCACTGCCGCCGTAATAGTACACGCTGTCCTTCTCCAACGACCAGTACGCGGGCGCCTTCATATAAAGCTCATGATGAATCCACTCAGCAATGGCAACCACTTTTTCCTGCTCTGTTTTCCTGTCCTTTGTGATTTTCTCCACAAGGCACTCCAGCGCCGGACGATCGCCTTTCTGATAGTTCACTTTTAGCGGCGTGTATTCCGAATACAGGTAGTCCGCAGTTTCGGGAACGAGCCGCACCATCTGCTCCAATTGCAGCCTGTCAATGGTTCCGGGAATCATGTGCTCGGCAATGGTTGTGAACCGGTGCGCGTGTCCCGGACAGCAAAAATCCTGATGTCCCTGGTATTTCCGGTATTTTTCAGGTAGATCATCTGCGTCCTGTGCAACTGCTGCAACGGTCATAGTTGAAACGATAATACAGAACACCAAAATGCGAATTAATTTTTGCTTATAAGATTTCATATAATTCCCTCATTATTTCACAGTAAACTGATGAGCTGCTCGCTGATTCGTGATCACGTCAATCACTGTCAGCGTCCAGATGCCCTTTGCTTCGTTCAACGCAACCGGAATCTGGTGTCTGAGTTTCCCCTTCTTCGCGACAATATCTTTTTGATACGCTGAAACTTTTTTCCCATCAGGATTTGATAATTCAACCACAAAAACATGATCCGCAGGCGTTGAATCGCCGCTGATATTCAATCCGGCTGAGAAGCGCAACAGCTCTCCCCGTTTCACCTGTTTTGGAGCCTCGATTTCAATTCCCTTCACATCATATTTCATGATTGCAAATAATTTGGGCATGCCCGCAGCGATTCCGGTGTGAATTTCATCCGTGAATCCGTGTGCAATTTTATCCCGGACATCGTACACATACCCTTTGTCAGGAAAACCCACAGTCGCCGGATCTGGCTTTTGAATTTCGCCCGGCGTCGAATGAACCGGCAGAATTCCGACATACTCCACAGCTTCGTTCCCTCCGAACCGATAAACAGAACAGGGTGGCAGATCATACTGTCCCGAAACGGTGACAGGCGGTGTAATTCCCTGATTCTTCAGCAGCCCGTTATAAAAACCCCGGATCGCTGTCGAGCCCAGCCGGGCAGACGCCACCTGATCCGGGTCATCGAGATCGTCGACCACGCTTTTCGATTT
>WJJN01000313.1 GCA_014729735.1 Candidatus Zhuqueibacterota bacterium | reverse complement strand
ACTCAGGGATACAAAATGATGCACAGCAGGTCGAAAAATATAATTGCAAATGATTTTGCTGAATGTCGGCGAATAACTTGTGGTATCGAATTCGTTATAAAATGGGAAATTCATTTGTGCTTCAAATTGCAAGCCTGTTGTGATCGGCGTGCGAATTGTCGGTTTAAGGCTGAGTTGCAATTGCGCCGGGTCATTAGGTCGGCTGAACTGCGCTTTAAAACCCGGATGGATTACGAAATCCGATTTGAAAAAAGAATTCTGCCGCGGGGAAGTGCGATAGAAAAAATTATCCATCTTTTTCAATGTTCCGTGATCGATTGTAATTACTTCGGCGAACTCTGCTTCGCTCATTTCGTGATTCAGAAATTGGCGGATGTACGCTGCGCGTGTGCTAATCGTCATTAACGGAATATTTCGTTGCTTTGGAACAATGTAAAATTTATCAAAAGCAACAAGAATTTGACTGGAATATTTCAGCACTATTGAAAGAGCTGTCAGTTCATTTCGATAAATGCGATTTTCGTACTCGATGATGATTTCGCGATGCGCATTGATCTGCAGTACGATATTTTCGAAACCTTCGGAAAGAAGCAGATTTTCAAGATATGTAATCGATTGATTCTCGATAATTGGTAAAGCAGTTTTCGGAATATCACCTGGCTGTAACTCGGCTGTGAAAGAAAGAAAAAAGAACCAAATGAGATAAACTATTGATAAGATGTTCTTCATCGGTGTTTTGCTTTTAAGTGTACAAATAAAAAAGCATGGCACAGTCTATCAAGCCATGCAAATCGATCGTGGTGGATTAAATAACGTTCGAATGGACGGAAACTATTAATTATGTAATATATGTAACATTAATTAAATATAGTCTAAAATTAGCCAAATGTCAAGCGTAATTTATGTGGTAACGGAAATGAATGAAAAGAAATACAAAATTGGAAAGGGAAGCGGCTTCACCCCGGAAGCCGCCGGAGTTTTATTTGAGTTATTCTTTGCCTGTTTCGTCTTCCTTGAATTCCAGCACATTTCTTAACCGTTTGAGCATCTCGTCCATTTTACGCCGCTCTTCTTTTATACGTGCCAGTTCCATCTCGGCGCTTTCGATTTCCTGCCGTTCTTCTGTAATTTGATCGTATATAGTTTTTTCTGGTTTTTTCTCGCCCAGGAAATTAAATTCTGATTGCTTTTCATGCCGGCGCTGTAGTTTCGCCATTAAATTGATCTTAACTCCAAAATTCAATCGCCAGCCAGGATAAACCGGTGATTCAGGCGAGAGGCGTCGAGCATCACTTTCGGGGATGCCGCTGCTGGTTCGGATATCCATGCCGAAAATAACTGCCATCCAGTAATATGGGCGATAGGTTATGCCCGGCGTCAGATAACTGTAATTATAACGGCTGAAGACCGCTTGATTCGGTTTTTTGATCAATCGGTTGCCATAAAATTCCAGCGAGAAATCAAATTTCGCAATGGGATAGACCAGTGCCAGTCCATAGACAAATTGTTTTGAATTTGATTTTTGTTTATATTTGATGTTATGAATGGAAAAAACTTCACCTTTGTCATTATGATGAATAAAGCCCAAATTCAGATGCAAGTTCATCGCATCCTCAGGAAACAGAAGATTGGAGGAATGCGAAAGCAATCCATGGATTGCAAATTCAATATTGCCCCCGGCATAAGGCTCGAAGGGAAGATTGTGATATTCTGCCAGCGGTAACCGGGACGTGATCATCACGCCGTAGTTGATGGGAAGTGTTTTGGAACCTAATGACGCGTATTTGAATTTTAGAAATAAATCATCCGGTAAATTAAATCCTTTTCCGGATTTGTGATTGTCCTGGTACACTATTTGTGATATTGCGATTTCGTAAAATTGACCGATACCGTATTGCATGTTTACTGCACCCTGGGCATCCCAGTATGTACATGCGGTTGTCGGACGATGTCTTTTCTCGAACACTTCGTTCTTAAAATAAAACTTGGAATGCGCATGGATTGTTAAATCGCCTTTATTTAAATTCCATGCCGGAATAATATAGAGTGGATTATGAAGTCCTTGTGAATTTGCCGCATATCCGTTAACTATCGAACATATCAGAAGATAGTTCAGTATAAATATAAGTCGTTTCATAGGCATCTGGTTAATTTGAATGAGATGAGTAAATTATTATGTTGTTATGACACAATTTTTATGCCAACTGCAAGTAATTAAAGATGTAATGAGACTATATTTTTTGTAATCTTAATAAAGATAATGAAATAACGAGTTAAATATATTTGTTTTACTTTGAAACATTGTTTCGCAGTCGTTCGAAGATGATACAATAACTTTCATTAATATTTGAAAATTTACTTGACAAATAAAAAATAATTAATTAGCTTATATCTTTTGAAAAAATAATAATTATCAAGTTACCAAAATTAAAAAGGGAAAACACCATGAGCATGCATCGTTGTTTTGGTATTTGGTTTATTTTCTTTGTAATGAATTACAGTCCTGTAAGATCAAATGACATAAGTGGAAGACTGGGAGCCGGAGTTTTTTGTTCAGGAATTAAAATGGTGGGCGGCAATATCGAACGATCATCATTCGATCAGTGGGCTGGAATTCGCTTGAAATATGGTTTTTCCAGCACTTTTGCAGGAGATATAAATTTTGGTTTTGGTTGGGTTTATTCCAGTAATCTGCTGGATATTAAAAAGTTTGAACCGTGCGGTGGCTTTAAGACGTTCTTAGTCCCGTTCAATGCGAATTTAGTAGTAAATGTTTTACCATTCAACCGTTATCGACCTTATTTTTCATTCGGAGCCGGATTTACGCAATGGGATATCCGAAAATTGCCAAAGGAAGGGCTCGCTACATTTACCGTGGGAGAAAGTATTTTCGGCAGCCAGATCAATGCATCACTTATTTGCGGTCTTGGCTGCGAATTATTTGTGATGGAAGATATTGCATTTGACTTGATTTTTAAGTATCATTTACTATTAAAAGATAATAATGAGCCGATAAAATTAGGAGCAGAAGCGAACGATTGTATCCTGGAAACCGGAATTTCGATATCCTTTTTTACCGGTGGATTTAAAGATACGGATCACGACGGTATCGAAGATAAATTCGATCTGGATATCGAAACTCCGGAAGATTTTGACGGATTTGAGGACAGAGATGGCAAACCGGATCTCGATAACGACCAGGATGGCGTACCGGATAAACTGGACAAAGCTCCGAACTCAGCCGAAGATATTGATAATTTTCAGGATGACGATGGTAAGCCCGATCCGGATAATGATGGTGATTCGATTTTGGATCAGTTTGATCGTTGTCCGCATTTTCCGGAAGATATCGATGGATACGAGGATGAGGATGGTTGTCCGGATTTTGACAATGACGGCGATACTATTCCCGACAGCCTGGACCAGTGCCCGAATTGGCCTGAAGATTTCAACGGATATCTGGATGAGGACGGCTGTCCCGATGAAAAACCGGCTTTTGCAGAAGTAAAGCGAGGAGAAAAAGTTGTACTTAAGGGAGTTAATTTCACCACGAATAGCGCCAGGTTAACAGATTCATCTTTCGTCATTTTGAATGAAGTGGTAAAAACCCTGAAAGCATATCCGGACATCATGATTGAAATTTGCGGATATACAGACAGTATCGGAGATTGGAAGCATAATTTACTGCTTTCCGAACAGCGTGCTGAGTCGGTGAAAAAATATCTTGTCAGTCAGGGTATTGATGAATCGCGCATAAAAACTCAGGGATTCGGTGAACAAAATCCGGTTGCATCGAATAAAACAAAGGCAGGCAGGGCTGCGAACAGACGCATCGAATTTGTAAGATTAAAATGATATTTTTTTTGGAGTATTTCTTTTGTCAGATAAATCAAATTATTTAATTATACATGGACATTTTTATCAACCCCCGCGTGAAAATCCCTGGATTGAAGCGATAGAAAGGCAGCCCAGCGCATCACCTTATCATGATTGGAACGACCGAATCAGTGCCGAATGCTACACGCCGAATTCGATGTCTCGCATTATGGGCGGAAATCAATATCGCATCGTTGATATTGTAAATAATTACGAACGGATTAGTTTCAATTTCGGACCAACGCTGATGAGTTGGCTAAAAGCGAAAGCACAGGAAACGTATCAGGCAATTATCGATGGGGATAGAAGGAGCCGGGAGCTTTTCTCCGGTCATGGTAACGCAATTGCACAGGGATACAACCACACCATATTGCCGCTTTCAAACGAGCGCGATAAATACACTCAACTGAAATGGGGCATTGAAGATTTTAAAATGCACTTCGGGCGGGAGCCGGAATCAATCTGGTTACCGGAAACTGCCGTCAATTATTCCACTCTAAAAGTACTGATCGAATTAGGAATAAAATTCATTATTCTGTCACCGCATCAGGCACAGCGTGTTCGACCTCTCAAAGCCAAAGAGCAATGGAAAGATGTCGGTGGTGGTGACATCGACACGAGCCAATCATACCGCTGCTATTTCATCGATCAAAAAGGAAAAAAGCACAAAAATAAGTATATCGATATATTTTTCTATCACGGCGATTTATCGAAACGTGTTGCTTTTGAGCACCTGCTAAAAGACGGGAAGAATTTTGCACAAGAAATACGGAAATGCTACTTACCAAAGCATGAGGGACCACAGCTCGTATCCATTGCCACGGACGGTGAGTCTTATGGGCATCATGAACCTTTTGGTGATATGGGATTGGCATTTCTTGTTCATCGGGCAGCGGAAAATTCAGGTATGACATTGACAAATTACGGTGAATATCTTGAAAAATTTCCGCCGAAAATGGAAGTCGAATTAAAACCGGGACCGAACGGGGAAGGTACTGCCTGGAGCTGCTCGCATGGGGTTGGCAGATGGTATCGTGATTGCGGCTGCTCCACAGGAGGACCTTTCGAATGGAACCAGCAGTGGCGTTCGCCGCTGCGTACTGCCCTGGATCAACTGCGGGATGAACTAATCATTATATTTGAAGAAAAAGGAGCGCATTATTTTAAAGACCCGTGGGACGCGCGCAACGAGTATATCCATATCATTCTGGATCGCTCGAAAGATTCCATGAAATCGTTTTTTCAAAAGCATGCGAAATACGAATTGTCGGAAAATGAAATTTCAGAGGCGTTAAACCTGCTGGAAATGCAGCGCCACGCAATGTTGATGTACACCAGTTGCGGCTGGTTCTTCGCTGAAATATCCGGTCTGGAAGCAACACAGGTTCTGAAATATGCTGCCAGAGCCATCGAATTGGGCAATAAATTTTCTAACCAGGATTTGGAGCTAAAATTTGTCGCCAAGCTGGATCATGCGAAAAGCAATTTCCCTAAAATAGGGACGGGTAAAGACATTTATTACAATATGATCAAACCATATGTGGTGACCCCGAAAAAACTGGTAAATCACTATGCCATTCTAACTGCAATAAATAATGGCAATTCCGATTTATCGCGGGTTTACAATTACGAGATCAAACGAAAGGACTATGAAAAGAAAGAGGGGGAACACCGCTCGCTCACAATCGGGCGTTTGGAAGTTCATTCGGATTTAACCAAAGAACGGGAGGATTTTGCTTTCGTCCTCTTATACCGCTCCAATAAGGAATACAGAGCAGTCGTAAGTGAGATGAAAGCGGTGCCTGATTATGAACAAACAAAAGCAAATGTCATCGAATCATTTGAAAAGAATGAAAATTCATTCTGGGAAAATTTGATACGTCAGTGGGGACAGCGAGTTTATTCGGTCGCTGATATTTTGTATGAAGAGCGGGAAAAATTATATCGGTTGCTGCTCAAAGAAAAACTCGATAAGTTAAGTCAGGATTATTGGAATATCTATCAGGAGAACAAGCATATTATATTTGAGTTGAATGACCAGCATATTCCGATTCCGGTCGAGCTAAAATTGCCGGTGGAACTGGGACTGAGCCCGCGTCTGGAGGAAGAAATTAAATTATCGATTCGCGATTATAATTTCGATAAGGCACGAGAAATCGTGCAGGTTGCCGAAAGGCTGGATCTGCACTTATATAAGGATCGCTCGCAGCAATTCTTCCAGCAAACCCTGGAAGAGAAAATTCGTGCAATCTACCATACTCTCAGCCGCCAGCAAGCCGATGAAATGCTGCTTATTCTGGAAATTGTATCCAATCTCAAGTTGAATATTAAAGAGACAATAATCCAAAATTACATTTTCAAAATTCTCCGGGAGAAAGTGACACCCATGATCGAGGATATTCTGGAGGGAGATGCAATCGATCATCGCTACTATTTTATTTCATCGATTCTGCAAATTGCATTTCGTCTGAATTTCGATATTTCAAAATACAAACAGGCATTGAAAACATTGGAACAGAAGCTAAGCAACAGTCCTGATTACTGGCCCTAATTATTTCAGGATTTATTAGAATAATCATGTTCGAAAAAAAGGATCTAAAACTCATACGAAAAAATCTCTATCACCATGTCGATGTTCTTTCAAATCAAATTGGCGAGCGCACCATAGCGAATGAAGGCTCACTACAAAAAACGGTGGATTATATCTGGGAACAGATGCAGCGATCATCTCTCGAACTGGAACGGGTTAATTTTTCGTTTGAGGGTCACACATTTACAAATATTGTTGCTGAAAAAAAAGGCAGCTCAGCCGACGACCAGATTATTCTCATTGGCGCGCATTACGATACTGTAGAAGATTCCCCAGGTGCCGATGACAATGCTACAGGAATTGCAGCATTGCTGGAAATGGTGCGTTTGTTCGATGAGTTCGATAACCGCAGAACCTACAGATTCGTGGCATTTGCATTGGAAGAGCCGCCGTACCATGGTACTCCCCAAATGGGCAGTCACATGTATGCAGAGCTGTGCCAGCAACGGTGTGATAATGTGCTGTTCATGACCTCGCTTGAAATGCTTGGCTATTTCCTGAATAAGGAAAACAGCCAGCGCTATCCGCAGCCGCAGTTGGCGTTGAAGCATCCGAGTCGCGGTAATTTTATCAGCGTTGTAGGAGATGAAGAATCGAAGCCACTGGTGAAAACGGTCAGCAAAACAATCGCCAATTTTACGAGAATTCCGATAGAGATTTTTATCACCCATCGCGCCACACCGGGCGCAAACCTATCCGACCATGCATCCTTCTGGAAATTCGGTTTCCGCGCGATTATGATCACGGATACGGCGTTTTACCGCAATCCACATTATCATAAACCGGATGATACCATCGACACAATTAACTTCAAAAAGTTCGCTAATCTCCTGAACGGAATCGCTGCGGCATACAAAGAATTCGATGAAACCGAATTTAAATTTTGAAAAGAGGCGCACCTTGTCCGCGAAATTAGAAGAAAAATTCATTCAATCGAAAACCGGCAGGAGTGATGAGTGCGAAGATGCGATTTACACGGGCGAGCACTATTTCGCCGTGATCGACGGGGCAACGACCAAAGATGGTCGAAAATGGGGAAAGTACACGGGCGGAAGAGTAGTCTCCCAACTGCTGCGCAATAAGTTTACAGAAATCGATCCGGATTTTACCCCGCGAGAGGCAGTGGATTTTTTGACTGATGCGGTTTACAATTTCTACGAACGCGATAATTATGTGACTGAAGCAGCATCCGATCCGCGAAACCGGATTGTGGCTGTGGTTGCGGCATTCAATGCGAAACGACGTGAAATCTGGTCCGTGGGCGATTGCCATTGCAGAATCGGCAACTGGTCCATGCGCCGCGAGAGAAGGAGCGATGTGATCTGCGCGAATTTCCGTTCGATGTTACTCGAACTGGAGATTCTAAAAGGGAAAACTTTGAATGAATTGCGTGAACACGATACTGGCAGAGAGTATATCCTGCCGCTGTTGCGAGAACACGTACTGTTTAACAATAATATGCATGCTGGCAATTACTGCGGACCCGTGATCGATGGTTTCCTTGTACCGGATGAGTGCATCGATGTGTATAAGATCGATGCTGAAGATGAGTTCGTCATACTGGCGAGTGACGGCTATCCCGTGCTAAAACAAACGTTGCGTGAATCCGAGCAGGAATTGAAGCGTATTATTGAAGAGGACCCGTTGTTGTTTCGGAAACACAAAGAATTGAAATGCGTTTTAAAGGGAAATGTCTCATTTGATGACAGGTCATTTTTGAAGATTTCGTTAAAGTGTTGAGGTGAAATGATTATCGATAAAAAATCACCTGTTTTTAAAATAATACTTATTTTTATAGTATTGATCTGGATTCCAACACTGTCTTACACTATTTATCAACTAACCCGGATCGACAAAACAGAAACGATGATCCGGGAAATTTACGACCATCAGTTGAACGGTATTATATTTTCCATCAATCAATATGTCTGGGATGTTGCCGGAAACTGGGCAAAAAATATCCGCACCTTCTATTTGCAGAATTTGAATAACGACAGAGCACTACGTATTTCAATGGAAGAGTTTGTTTCGAATAACGATGCACTAAACGGTGTGTTTCTTTATAATAAACAGTCCGGGAAGCTTATTGATTTGAATTTTTCCGCTACTCCTATCTCGAAATCAAATTTAATTCGTCTGATTGAAACCAATGATGAAATAGTCGACCAGTTATTCGAACAAGTTGCAAAGGGATATGACCGCATTATACCTTTTCCCGAAACGGGGAATAATGAAGCCAGTGACCTGACGCTATTGATTTTTGCCATTTATTTGCCAGGTGTCGATATAGGAAATCGCGTACTCGGCGGAGTATTTGTCAATACATCCTTTGCCGGCAGGGAAATTATCGGGCGTAAATTCGATGAGATCGAAACCGAGGATTTTATGTTTGGCTTGAGAAATACGCGCACGAGTGAGCTGATTTACACCACTTCTCCTCAAGTGAGCTGGGACACTTTCGAACGGCAGGGCAGTCTTTGGCTGTTCCCGGAATTGAATATGTTAATCCGGCTGCGCGGCACTACCACCGAAAAAATCGCACATACTCGTACCCGGATAAATGTATGGTCATTGATTGCAGTGAATATCGCACTACTGGGCGGGATTTTAATGGTGCTTCGTTCGGTGTTTCGGGAAATGCAGCTATCGAAAATGAAATCCGATTTTGTGT
>WJJN01000312.1 GCA_014729735.1 Candidatus Zhuqueibacterota bacterium | reverse complement strand
TGCCATGGTCTGTTCGCCGTTTGCTCGTTGCCGACCAGCAGTGGAAATGAATCATTCCAATTCATGAAGCTGGTCAATATGCCTGTCATCCAAGATAGTGTAACAACATTGATGATCAAAACAGCAGCGGCAGTAAACATCGCTTTCCTGTGCCGGTTCTTCGTAAAGTCGGAGAGGGACATCAAAACATCACCGAAAAGCACGTGAAAGCCGAAACTTCCGAGCACAGCTCCCAGTGAGTTTGAGATGACGTCGATGAATGACGGGTACCTGGATTGCAGCGTTAATTGAACGACTTCGATGAAGTAAGATGTCGCAAAAGCGAGCAAAAACACATACAGGTACATCCGCCGAATCGATATTTTCAATACCCGGAAAAGCCATGCAGCGATGAGTCCCAACGGTGCAAACAGAATGATATTCCGCGTGACATCGAATATGCCCGATTCGCCCCATCCCGGGAAAAACAGCTCGCGAATTTGAATTTTATGAATTTCGAACTGATAGGGATATAATGTTATGATGAAGATTACAATGTAACTGCACAGGAGCAGAAAAGCGGCAAATATGAAATTTCGTCTATTTTGATAGTGCATCAAGAAGTGGTCTGTTTTTCGCCTGGTAACTTAAAGCTGTTAGCCCGGATATCATTTATCTCAACAATAACATTTTTCGGTTATCTACTTTATTGCCAATCTGAATTCTGTACAGATAAACCCCGGACGAAACGTTCTGTCCGCTTGCATCTCTTCCGTCCCAGGAAGCCGTGAAATGCCCTGCTTCTTTTTGCTCATCAACCAGTGTCGCGATCTCATTTCCTAGCAGATTGAAAACTTTCAGACTCACGAGACCCGCGGTATCCAGTTCAAAATTGATCGTTGTCGATGGATTGAATGGATTGGGATAATTCTGATGCAGCCTGAAATTTTCCGGAGATTCGGAATCTTGCTGCACCACATCCGATGTGCCGCTGATAAAGGTCTGCATTCTGGAATAAAGCCGGGCATCGTTGAAGTTGTCATCATCCTCTCCGGTGTGACTGGTAACCCGCATAACGATGCCGTAGTCTTCAGCAAGCCAGTTATAGTTTATCACACGTGCTTTTTTTGTTGCCACCGGTGTATCATTGAATGTCACCTTTTCGTCCATGGTTACATAGCTTTTCATTCTCAGGCATGCAAATTCACCCATTGGCAAAGTAATAGTACCCCAGGCATCGATGATCGAATATGCACTGTCATTGACTGTTAATTTAAATTCTCCGGATACTCCTAATATGGTTGTGTCTTTTGCAATTGTAAAAATTGATTTGGTCGCCCATTCATCATTGTATTGTGTCGGAATGAAATTCAAGATTGCGTTTGGCGGCTTAAAATGCGCACTGCCCGTAATAAACGGTGATTTGAATCCTGTACCGACCAGAAATACCGCTGAATCCGTTAACTCCTGGAAAAAATAAACATCACCTTTTATTTGAGGAAACACATCACTATAGATCAAATCCAATAATCCGCCTTCGTATTTCATGACAAAATTCGATTCCGGGAAATTAGTATCGAACGGTGTTGATTCCAACGGTACGATTGTCTGTCTTATTTCAATACCTTCGATCGATTCCGTAAAATTCCAGCTCTGATTTGCCCCGGCAGAACCTACGTCAACGATGACGCTTTCTGTTGTATCGTTGATCGTTGTCCAAGTTGTGCCGATCGTGGAAGGGATTTCGTCCGTTGAAATTAAAATCGGACGCTGTGCGATGCCATTATCATAAATAAGAAAGGATGACAACAGCAGCATAAAAATTGTGAATACCAATGTATTTTTCATTGGAACCTCCATTTTTTCAGATAAATTAAAAGATGCTGGCTATAGCATGATTTTAAAGCCCATGTTCGGAGTAATGGGTAATAACTTTTTTGCTTCTCTTGTAATATTGCCATATTCGTCAAAACCATATTCCTGATATGAGAAAATATTCGAGTTATTCAATACATTGATAACCTCAAAATAGATGCTGCAATCACCCCAATCGAAATTGAAATAGCGCGAGACCCGCAAATCGACCCGTTTGTACTCGGGCAGATATTCGGAATTAATTTCACCATCAACAAATCTTTGTGATTTCAAATCAAAGGTGATTGGAGTGAATGGAAAACCGCTGCCATATAGAAATTTTCCATAAATTCTCCAATTGTCACTAATGTTCCAGTCGACAACCATTGCCAGGCTATGGCGCTGGTTCGTAGCTCGCGGGTAATAGCCAATATCATCATGTTCAATATTCTCTTCTGCAACTAAAAATCCGTAACTAAGCCAACCTGATAAATTATTAATATTGTACTTAAATTGTAAATCGAATCCTCTTGCATAACCGACTGCACTATTTTCCTGCGTCGATAATTTATACCCTTTTCGGATGTAATAAGGAATCAGATCTTTATAATCTTTATAATAAAAATCTACTTTTACTTGAAACAAATCTGTAATGTTTTGTTGATAGCTTGTTATATAATGAATTGCTTTTTGATTTTGAGTGTTATTCGAACCTGCATGCTGATATTTAAATTCATGATAAAGGGGGGATTGATAATAAATACCCCATGCGAATTTCAATATCGCTTCGTTTTTAAAAGCATATGAAAATGAAATCCTTGGCGAAAAATTCAGATTTTTATTGAAATCAAGATAATCACATCTCAAGCCCGTATTAATGAAAATTGAATTACTGATTTGCCAGTTGTTTTGTAAATAGCCGCCAAGTTTGTACGTATGTGACTCCAGCGAAACTGTGTCGTTATAATTGTCATCATAAAACAGTGTGTCAATATCAGCCGTATCCGGATAATTTGGAAGATTGTAAAATGCAATACGCTCGGACAAGTCATCCAGTCGGTATAGATAAGTGATATTTTGAAAATAGAAGCCGGTTTCAAGCTCCTGATAGGGCGTTGTTTTAAAAATCAGATCGCTCTTAATCTCAGTCGTTTTCACATCCAGTATTAGGCGATAAATATCAATGTTGTTATAATTGCTAAAACCCCTGTATTCGTTCGTTTCTGCGACGTAAAATTCATTCCGTGTGTTATTTTCCGAGCGGATGTCGATATCTTCAAGTTCATCATAGTACGAAAGTGTGGTTTTGGAATACAGCGAATTTGTGAACCAGTTTGAAAATTGAAGTGCTGCCAGAGAGCTTCTGAAATTTGAATCAAAATTCGACGTGCCTTCTGTGGTCATTTCCGAACGATAGGCATTTATATTACGGGTATAATTTTCAGTTTGAAAAACAGGCTCCTCGTTATAGTCATCTCCGGCGTTCAAAAATACCAGAGATACGTCGTGGCTTGGATTGAATTGATAATTTAGCTTTCCCTGTATATCATAGAATCGTGGCGTGCCATGAATGCTTTCCAGCAAATCAGGGAAATACTCGTTGATTAACCTGAATGAAGGTTCGAAATAGCTTTTATTGAACCCAACGATCCACGAAAATTCATCTGCCACCGGACCTTCGAGAATCACATTTGTATTTATCGCTCCGATTTCGATTTGACTTTGAAACTCATCGGCATTTCCATTGCGGTAATCGATTTCCAGCACAGAAGACATCTTATCTCCGTATTTAGCGGGAAATCCGCCGGTAATAAGATTTACTCTTTTCATTAATGCCATATTGATCATGCTTATGCTGGCGTTGGGCAATTCCTTTAAATGGAATGGGCGGTAGATGGTTACGCCATCGACCAGCACGAGATTCTCTTCGAAGCTTCCGCCGCGAACATTAAATTCGCTGCTTTTTTCATTATTCGATGAAATGCCAGGCAACGTTTTCAGCGCCCTGTTTACATCGTTCAGGGAGAAGGGGAGATCTCTCACTTTTTGCGTTTCAAAAGATATGCTGCTGATGCTTTCCTGCTGTCTTTGTTTTTTCGTTTTACCAGCGATAATCGTAACCCCCGGTAGATAAATTACAGTCGGAGAAAGCTCGATACTTAAATTTACATTTTCACCTTCAGCAAAAGTAACATCTTCTTTATAAGTCTTATAACCAATCATCGAAAAAACGAATTGATAGCTACCCGCAGGCAATGTTAATTGGAATATTCCTTCCGGGTTTGTTGTCGTGCCGAGATTGCTGCCGGAGATCGATACATTCACAAAGGGTATTGGATTTTGGGTTTGCCGATCAAATATACTTCCCTGAATTTTGGATATCTGTTGCGAGGAAACCGGAAGAGCTGTGAAAATAAAAAATATATATAAAGGTAGTATATAAAGTTTCATTATGTGATATTCATTGTACAGCACATACGATAGTTAAGATTTCCGAACCACCGAAAACTTTGGAAATCCGGTCGTCTATTACGGGCTGCTAACAGCTCTTATTTCTCGCTTATTATCGTATGCCGAAAATTCTTTTGCCGGTTTAAGCCAACTGCTATCAATTTTCAGCGAAACTGCCTGCTTAATGAGATCTATTGAGACTAATAACTGGTGTTCGCCGTGTTTCTTAATTAATTTTCCTGTTACACCACGGAAGGGTCCGTGAATAATCTTCACAGGATCACCTTCGTTTAGATATTCCGCCGGTCTTATAAGCTCCGGCATTGTCAGTGCCCGACGGACATTCTCTACTTGTGATTCCGGTATCGGTGCCGGCATGTTCCGAAAACTGATAATCCATGCTACACCCTGAACGGACAATATTTTCAGGCGATCTGCCAGTCTCATGCGTACGAAAACATAACCCGGAAATATAGGCATGTCAACGTATTTTTTTCGGTCTTTCCATTGATGCAGCCTGGGAATAAGAGGCAGGAAATGTTGAATATTTCGCTGTCTGAACTCAGTTGCCACCTTCTTCTCGTGTCGCGAACGTACGTAGACCGCATACCACAGCTCTGTTCTGTTGCGGTCGATATTGTCAGGAATGTATGATAAGTATTTATCCATACTAAAATTATCGGAACGATACAGCTCCGCCCTTTCAGTTACATTTATAACCTACGAGGTATAGTTATTTATTTAGTTGATCTCAATTTCTATTAAGACCGATTATTTAAAATGAGTGCTTCCGGTTTCCCGGATTAAAATGTTATTTGGTATTATTTTTACAATGCGATAAAACGCGCCGCCTGCATATCTGCATTTTAACGCGCAATCAAAAAGCTGATAACCAAACATGAAATAAAAAGAAACAGGGTATCATGCTGTTTATTCAATTTAGAATTGCTGCCTTTTTTATTTCAGGTTGTTGACTATTGCCGTTGTTATTACTATTAACAGATTTCGCAATCGATTCCAGTTTCAATTTCAGTTTTTTATAATCATTCCGGTGCCTGATTGATGAATTCAGTATTTCGTTGATTTTTTGCTGATAATCCTTCAAATCAGTGGTGTCACCATTTTTAATGATATATAAATTTTCATTATAATCTTCTTTGCATTCTTCGTTATCTTCCCATAGCTCCTCGATAACCTTTTCTCCGGGGCGCAAACCGATGAAATCAATTTTGATGTCGACATTCGGTTCTTTACCGGCGAGCAGAATTATTTCTTTGGCTAATTCATAGATCTTGATGAGCTCTCCCATTTTCAGTACGAATATTTCGCCGCCATTCCCAAAATTGGATGCCTGTAATACCAATTGTACGGCTTCGGGAATGGTCATAAAAAACCTGGCGACATCGGGATGAGTGACAGTTATGGGACCGCCTTTATAGATTTGATCTTCGAATATACGGATAACGCTTCCACTGCTCCCAAGTACATTTCCGAATCTTACAGCAACACATTTCGTAGCGCCCTCCTGGTTGCGTGACTGAACATATTGTTCTGCAATTTTTTTAGACATGCCCATGAAATTCGTTGGATTCACCGCCTTGTCCGTTGAAATGAGTACGAACTTCCGAACATTATTCTGTATCGAGATATCAACAACGTTTTTCGTGCCGATAATGTTATTCTTGATCGCCTGAATGGGATTGAATTCCATTATCGGAACATGCTTATAAGCAGCAGCATGAAAAACAAGGTGTGGTTTATATTGATTGAAAATGTAGCTGGTTTCTTCAAAGTCCGTGATATCCGCCAATACTGGCGAGTAATCCAGATCCTGAAAATTTTCCATTAACTCCCGATCCAGATAGAAAAGACCATTTTCAGACTGGTCGAATGCAATTAGTTTTTCGGGATTAAAAGATGCAATTTGCCGACAAAGTTCCGAACCGATCGAGCCCGCAGCACCGGTCACCAAAACCCGTTTTCCTTCGATAAACTGTTCGATTTTGCCGTAATCGATTTCTATCGGTCTTCTTCCAATCAAATCCTGGATGTTAATATTTCTAATGCGATTCTTCAGGTTTTTTTGATCTGTAGGATTAAGCGAATTCGTCACTATTTTGTATGGTTTCTTCGTCAACCGACACAGTTTAACAATTTCCCTCATGTTTCTGCCGTTCTCATGCGGCAGTGCAATGATTATTTCATCGATCCCCAATGTTTCCACAACATGCGGAATGCTCATCCGGTTTCCATGTACCTTTATGCCATAAAAGCTTTGATTAATCTTCTGCGGATCGTCATCTATCAAAGCAGCGGGGTAATATCCCGCGTCCCAGTTTGATTTCATCTCGCTAATAAGGCTGGTACCCACCTCACCTGCTCCGATGATAAGAACCCTTTTAATATTATCCGTATTTACCAGCAGCAACTCCTTAAGCAGCCTTCTTGAAAATCTTACGCCGCCAACCATAAATATCACCAACATCCAATCTATGATAAAGACTGTCCTTGGAACATATTCAAATCTATTGAATAAATAGACAGCCGGAATAATAATCAACGTGCCAATGCTAATTGCCTTTACAATCAGCACAATATCGGCAATACTGGAATATCGCCATTGACCGCTAAACGCCTTTAATTTAAAAAACACAAGCGTTCTCACTAAAATCACAAATGGAACAGTTGTTTTCATAATACCCATTGTTTCCGGAGGAATTTCGCCATCGAGCCGCAATATATATGCGATGATGTAGCAGCCGCCGAATATAAAAATATCCAAAACCATCTCTATGAGATAGTTCCTTTTTTTATAGATGTATTTCCACATGATAGATTACCCAATCTTAATTCATGAAAATCATTAGTTGTAATAACTATAATTTGAATAATAGCCGGTCGATACGTCGACTCCATTTAATACCGTGCCAATGATGTTCCCTTTAAGTCGCTGCAACACGTCTTTTGCACGGACCAATTCTTGCTGAGATATCTTTCCGGCTCGAATAACAAGGATAATTCCCTCAACGGCTCTTCCGATTATCGCTGCGTCCGTCAC
>WJJN01000311.1 GCA_014729735.1 Candidatus Zhuqueibacterota bacterium | reverse complement strand
CTGGATACGTTCTGTTACCCCGAAGTGTTTTTCCGCAAGGCGCTGGCATTTCATTATGAATTACCGGATGAGCAGTTGAACCGGCTGCTCGTGCTGGGAATCTCGAAAATCCGGCTGATGTTCTGTCCCAAAGAAGCCAGGTCGCGGTTCGAAGAAATGGGCTTTGAGGTCGAGGAGATCGATACGGTGCAGGCTGATGATAATTACTGCCGTATCACGGAGCGCATCGCGGAACGCTGGTTATCGCAGATCAAAGGGCTGGCGATGGGAAACGATCCGATAACGCTGCGCTGGATGCCGAAATACCTGCGCGAGCGCATTGTACCGATTGCTGCAGTGCAATCACTCCCCGAAGCTGTTGAAGTGCTGGGCAAACTATCGAAGCAGATCGATAATAAAGTGGTGTGGGGCAGTCAGGTATTTAATGATCATATCATTGCAGATACCTCGAAGCAGGACCTCGTTCTATCGCTGGTGCACGATGTGGAGGTGGGGATCACGATCCGCGATCATATCAAATTTCCCAATTTGTGGCTGAAAGATGTTCCGCCGGTGTGGGAGCATGAGAATAGCGAGACGTATCTTGAAAATCAACTGGACGCGGGGAAAATCCCTGTCTGCTTCATGCATTATGCATCCGATTTGGGACATTTACCGATTTTGTCGCGATATCTGGATTTGCATTCGATTGAAGGCATTGTCGACGGGCTGGCATTTGCCGCTTCGTGGTGGCAATATGCCGAGGAGCAGGTGGAGCAATTGTATTTATCGCAAGAAATGGGAGGTGTTTATCCAACGGCGGAGCCGCTTTTGTGTAGCGCTGGAATCGGTGTCGCCACTGAATCCGTCGGCTATCTGACTGCTGAAACCTATTTGAAAAGTCTGCACCAGGCAAAGAAGATTATCGAGTCTTACGCCGGCGAGAATCATATACCCATCGGGCATTATTCGTTTCAGGATACGTGTCCCAAATATCAGCACAATACCGCCGAGCCGCAATACGAAGTACTCATAGAAGCGGGACTGCAATATGCGATCACCTATAAAAATGAAGGCAAATTCCCGGAGATCGTCTATTCGAAGGATGATTTCATTGTATTGAATCAACAGACAACGCACTGGACGTTCAATCCGCTGGTCGATCTGCGGGAATGGGAACGCAAGCTGGCAGGCGCCGAACGCCATGGCTGGATTATCATCGGACTGGATTCGCCGTTTTGGGGAATGATTCCGTGTTATTTCGGACTGGCTTCCAAAGGACTGAGTTTAACTGCGCTGCAGGAAGCAATGATTTACGCCCGTGACGGCGGTGAAAGCAGCCAGCTTTTTCTTGCAAAACCACATGAGGTTGTCCGATTTGCGCGGATGCTGAAGGGCAGGAATCTTATTTAAATTTTATACGATAAAACGCTAATGTCATTCTGAATGCGCCGTCTTCTGGGCGCATGAAGAATCTGATACCACGAACCTTAGTAAAGACATACGCTTAGTGGCATGAGATTCTTCGTCGCAAGTTTATCCTGAGCTTGCCGAAGGGCTCCTCAAAATGACATTTTTTAAGTTTTTCATTCAAGTGGGAAAAAGTTGAATGAAATGAGGAACGGAATAAGTATTTATGAATAAATCACAACAGATGGTCGTCATCACGAACAGACCGAAAATTGAAGCAGAACTAAAAAATCAGACATGGACCGGCTGGGAGGAAATTGCGCAGGCTATTGCCGATCAGATTGCCGATCTTCAGCAGCGCCATTTAAAAAGCACGGTTAAGATTGCGCTGGATGGGTATGTTGGAACCGACTGGAGCATAGTCGTTGAAAACGTACAGCAGGCATTTTCAGAAAAAGATATCAATCCCCTATTTTTAGATATAGAGACATGTTTGAAATCACCGGAAGTATTAGAACAACAATTTGAACCCTATCTCGGTGATGATGCGGTTTTCGGTAAGCTTTATAAAAAGAATCTCAAAACTCTTTTTGATCCTCAAAAACTCTCTTCATTAAAAAGATCAGCTACAAATAAAAATTCGATTGTCTACGGAACCGGAGCATCTCTGGCGTTAAAAAGGGATGATTGGTCGCTGGTCTTTTATTTCGATCTGACCCGGGAAGAATCTTTGAAGCGCAACAAGCAGTGGATGAGTCAAACCGGTACGCAAAGCATTTCTCCGAAAAAATTGTATTACATCGATTTTCAGGTGAATGATAGGCATCGCAGGCAGTGGATTTCCAAAATCGATTTATACGTCGATGGAAACGATGCCCAACAGCCGGTGATGATTTCTTCTGATTTGTTTAAAAATGCGACTGCTGAATTGGCAAGCTCGCCGTTTGCACTGAAATATTTGTACGAACCTGGACCCTGGGGCGGACAATGGCTGAAGAAAGTCCGCAATCTTCCGAAAGACTGGGTGAATTGCGCCTGGAGTTACGAGGTCATTGCACAGGAGCAAAGTCTTTTGGTTGAATTGAAGCAAGGAACGGTGATGGATATTCCGTGGACGACATTTCTGGAT
>WJJN01000310.1 GCA_014729735.1 Candidatus Zhuqueibacterota bacterium | reverse complement strand
CTATTTGATTACCGAAAATTTCACTAATGCTTTTTTCTTTCCGGCTCTCAACACCGCAATATAAATTCCACTGGAGAAATCAGCACTGTTCAAATGTCCGGCAAATCCGTTGCTCAGCGATTTGGAATTAATTTTTTTCATCAATCTGCCCCGGATATTATAAATATGAAGCAGCGCGTGTTCTTTTTCATATTCAGAAGAAAAATTGCAGCGAATGATCGCGGAACTATTGAACGGATTAGGATAAATTTCCAGTTTTAATTTATCAGATTCAACCGAATTCGACGCCAGCTTCACTGCTGTGCCGGTGGGCTTTTCATATTCCGGAATTGTCGATGCCCAGTGAGTGGCAGATTCTCCGTTTCTGCCAACAGGAAGCGGATCCATTCGCAATGAAATTTCGTCGGCTCTTAAGACCCGATTTGCCGTGATCAGCATTTCATATTCATTCTCCGGAAAGCTGACATCCTGAACTTCGATTTCGAGGCTATCCTGAAATAAATGAATCGCATCTGTCGTCACCGATGCGGGATCGAGTTCTGCCGAAAAATGGAACAGCAACTGATTTTGATCGATCTGATGACGCACGATGCGCGGATTTTCCGTATAATACGCACCGCCCGGCGGCTCCCGGAACCGGAATGGCGGACCCTCCACCAAACGCCCGTTTTCAAAAGCGCCAATATTCGGCGCAGCACCTTCATAATCCTGCTCCCAATCGAATTCAGAAAACTGCATGACTTTTCCGGAGTCGATGCACGGACTCTCTGGCGATAATTGAAAATTTCCAGCAGCAGGATCAACAAATAGCGGATCAGCTTCGATACCATTTTCTTCGAATCCCAAATATTCGACTAAATACGGGTACTCGGTATTCGAACAATCATAGTCAAATTCATTTTCGTCGCCCACACGGTTGACACCCAACAGCCCGCTGCCTTCAGTAAAATAATAGGCATTGTTGAAATGCTTCATATAACGATTTCGATACTCGCTACCTGAACCGCTCACCGCATCGAAATGCACGTACCAGCTATTATTGAACACGTAAAACGGCTCGTCCAGCGGTTCAGAGCCGCCATCTTCATATCCCCGAAATTTGAATACTGTCCATTCGTGTCCGGCATTCACGCTTTGCCAGCCTCGGTTGCCGTAAAAATAAATGTCGCCTCCGCGAATCATATCCACAGAAATAAACGCGTGGCTGTTTTCAAGCCGATTGTGATAAAAATGAAGATTATAGCACACATCTTCCGGCTCGAATGCATTGTCGCCAGTGTTCATAATGAAATTACCATATATCTCGAAATTGGCATTCTGTCGCCGGTCGTTTTTATCCCCGGTAAAACGAATGCCATTGAAAGCATCTTTGATGACATTATTTCGGATCACCACTCCACCAGCAATCTGCTCGCTGCCGAACAGACTGCCATTCAGATAGCTCAGTGAACCGTGATGCATTTCATCCCAATCGAGCTCCGTATAGATTCGAGCATCCTGTTGCCAAAAGCATCCATCTATCAGGAAATGGTGGCAATCCTCGTACTGTGGATAGATCACTCTTCTGCCGCCCTGAAAATGACAGCCGGTAAATGAAATATAGCTGGAATGCTCGATTTCTATCACATCCTGCCAGCAATTTTGAAATTTCAAATTTTTAAATGTCAGCCAGGAACAATACTTGATAATCATGCCGGAACCATACGTCCGGGGCTCAGCGCCGCCGTCGATGATGGCAAAAGAGGCTGTGTCTGTCGAATGGCTCATGATGGTTATCGGATTATCAAATTCGCCGTTTTTTCTTAAAATGAGAGAGGTCTTTTCAAAATAGCGCCCTGGTAAAAGACGGATTTCATCTCCCGGTTCAGCGATATTAAACGCGGCATTTAGATTGGCAAGCGGTGAATCCGGCGCAGTTCCGGTATTCGAATCATTGCCATCGGGTGACATGAAGATTTGTTTTGAATACAGATTGGATGAAGTTATCATAAGAAGAATGAAGATAAAAACCGTTTTTATATTATGAAATGGAATCATAAGTTTTTTCCTATATCAGTTTTAAATAGAATAATTCCTTTTGCTGCTAGTTTTTCTCGATAATTATCCTGTTTATCCAGAAATCCTGTCAACTAACTAACATTTCAGTGGTTAACTTATCATCTGGTCATAACATACTATTTAATTATTACAAATTTGCCCCGCTTCTTTCCGATCTCCGATTCGAGATAGTAAAAATAAAGTCCTGGTGCGACCTCGCGGTTTTCGCTGGTGCGCAGGTTCCAGATTTCCTCGGAATCGATGGGTGAATTCGCATTATGATGCAGGGTATTGATCTGTTCACCGGCGACATTGAATATTTTGATGGTGCATTTTTCCGGCAGATGCGTGAATTTGATCATTCGTTCATCCTGCGACATTTCCCAATCCGCGATCACCCGGTAGGGATTCGGCACGACCTTCACCCGGTCCAGCTCAGCCGTCCGCTGCGCAGTCGAGGCGTGCGGCACAATACTCACGATATGCGGTCCCAGCGTTTTCGAGCTTTGCACCGGTGTAATGCCCTCTGCCTGATTTCCGGAACTGTAAGCAACCACGGCGTATTTGTACGTGAATCCATCGATCACATTTTCATCGATGTAAATGCGACGTCCGGTTTCTTCTCCCGCAGAAAACTCACCGTAAAAAACGGTGTCGCCGTCCACCACTTCCACGATCATCGTATCCTGCAACGCGACTTCAGCAAGATCATCCATCCCGGAATCGGTTCCCAATTGAAAGGTCGGCAATGCCGGTGATGGTCCCGTAATGCCGTTAGCAAGGTCCCATTGACCGAGTGGCACATAATCCACAACTGTCCCGTTCTCATCCGTAATCCCGCTTGCGCCCCAAGTTTGCCCGCCATCAGTACTGCGATACAGTTTATACCCCTCGAATGGTTGCCGTGAATGTGCCTCATTCAATGAGTCGATTTCACTCCGATCATCCCAAATGAGTTTTACCTGACCACTAATCACCTCCGTCCGCAACACAGGCTCCAGCGGCGGCTTGATCGGCTTCCAGCCACTTTCATATAATTTTCGTGCTAAATTAGCGTTTTTGAACAGCGCATCTCGTGAGTTCCCCATCACAAACACTGCGATCAACGTATCGGTTCCGCCTGGTTCCAGGGTGAAGGGTCCGGCATTCAGTGTAATTTCACCCTTGTAGCCGCTCTCGTAATTGATCTCCTTGCCTTTGGGATACGGATGCTCCCAGGTCCAATCGTCGATCCCATCTTTATCAACATCGTCCGGGTCATAACTCAGTGTATCTTCGGGATTCCGGTTCATGATATTATTGTTGTAAAATTTCCGCTGTCCGCTGCCGATTCCATACACGTGATTTTTGATATGTAAACAGAACGCATCAAAAGTAGCAACTCCTACTTCACCGGAGCCATCATCTTTCACAGGGGTTTTCAGGAACATCACACCTGCTACTGCCGGATTAGTAACTATCGATTCGTCGGTTAATTTTGCCGGAACCGGATGTGCCCAGTCACCATATGCAGCACCCTGAATATCGCCATCGCCATCCCAACCGTACGCCATTTGCATTTCTTCATCATATGCATAACAATCCACCTCGCTATAACTGGCATAACTTTGATAACTTGCCCACGGAAAATCAAAATCGACCAATACGCCCAAAAATGAATTGATGATCGGTTCAGTTCCGACATTGGTAACAGCCCAGGAGTAAACCAGGAAATCATCGTAAAAATCACCTGCAAAGGATAAACCGCGTAACACGGAATAGACCATCAGCTTTCCCTGATCCAGATCATTGCTCACCCATTCCACATTTCTGGAAAAATTCACTGAGAAGCTCTCCTGATCCGCTATTTGTCTGCCGTCTGCGCCGGCACCGGGCCACCCGGATTCAGAATCCTTTAATATCGGTATTTGCTGCGCCATTCCTGACTGATACGCATTCTGGTAGTCCGGATAACGGGAATCATGATACCAGTCCCGAGTCGGATAGAAGTCAGGAAACTGACGCTCGCCGCTTATCAGGGGCCAGGACAACGTATCATCACTGACCGGGACGCTGGCGCCCTCGCTGTCGGAAATAAAATCAGGGAATCCATCATAATGAAACCCGGTGTAATAGCGATAATATGTCCGATCACCGCTCTCCACCATCGGACTCCCTGGCGTGTCATCAAGCTCCGGTTTGTAGCTGGGACCCAAATCTTCACAATAGCCACCAATATGAAACGAAATGCCAACAGCATACATCACATGCCTGCCGCCAGGTTCGGGATTGTAGGGATATTCCATTGCCGGATGATGTGCCCATGCAGGCCAGCGCAGTTGACCGTCCGCAATGCAATTCAGATTATTCTGCGTGGTTACCAGTTTCCCGACACCAAATTTGCCCCACCTCTGATATTCCCGCGGCTCTTGTTGAGCCAAAAGCAAATTTTGCAGGAAGCATAGTCCAAAGATTATTAATACATATCTTAGATTAGAAGACATTAAATATCCTCCTGAAAGTCTCATATATTATATCGATGAGATTTATGAAATAACTATTCGCTCCGCCTTCTTCACAAAATCCGGATCGATCTCAATTCCAAATCCCGGTCCCGTCGGAATATGCAATCTGCCATCCCTGCACTGCAAATCCGATGTCTCACACGTCATTGGCAAATGCTTTTCAGTCCTGCCCTTAAATTCCTGAAACGGTCCTATATTGGGAACGCATGACGCAAAATGCAGCATATAGAGATATCCAAGTCCTGAACCTGAAAGATGTAACGTACAGGGACGATTTACCAGCGCTGCCATTTTCGCAACGCGGATTGATCGAATGAAACCGCCGAAATAGAATAAATCGGGCTGAACAATCTGCACCGCATTATTTCGAAGCATCCATTTGAATTGATGCAGACTGCTTTCCACCTCGCCGCCGGCAATGGGAATCGCCAGCGCATCGGCGATGCGTTTCGTCTCGTCATAATGATCGAACGGGCAGGGTTCTTCGAAAAATTTTACATCTGCCTCTTCCAGCAATCTGCCAATGCGGATCGAATTCTCCACATCGTAGGATCCATTGGAATCTGCATAAATGATAACATCATCCCCGAGGACTTTGCGAGCCAGCGGAATTAGTCTTTCCGTACGTCCCGGGATGGAATCCTGATTATTTCGCATCCTGCCGCCAATCTTGAATTTCAGTGCACGCGCGCCGCATTTTTCCAGGCTCTTCATCAGGCGTTCCACTGTTTCTTCCGCCGTCCTGTCACGGTGGTTATTTGCCATATAAACTTCTACCTGATCACGGACCACGCCGCCGAGCAGCTCGCCCACCGGTTTTTCGACAATTCTTCCGAGCATATCCAGAATTGCAAATTCCACCGAAGCAACACAGAGCCAGAACGCCAATCCCTGGAATTTATAATTGCTGTCATGAATATAAACGCCATCGATGAGTGAATCCAAATTCCGGGCATCTTTCCCGATGAAATACGGGATCACCCGATCCAGCAAAATCGGGTACAGGAATGGCATGTTCGAATTATGAGAGACAGCGATACCTTCCGCACCATTGGCAGAACG
>WJJN01000309.1 GCA_014729735.1 Candidatus Zhuqueibacterota bacterium | reverse complement strand
GGAATCGTCGAATTGAATGATATCCCATCCTGCCGGAAATCCCACCTCCTGTTTTATAATTTTGGGAGTTAGGTTTCTCAACTGACTGGTACAGGTAACAATCCAGATTCCGACCGGGTGGTGGTATAGATCAATTTCCTGCTTTACAAGCCGGATGTCGTTACAATTGAATAACAGCGGTTTACCGGACTCATTGCGGCGGACGGGGCTTATCATTGCTTTTGCTGAAACTCCCCAGACGAATCCTGTAATGAATAACAGGTAAATTACGATATTTTTCATTCTTTCTTTCATCATTTGTGCATTATACTAGATAAAGTGTAAGTAACGAATTTTAGCTCAATATATGGATCAATTTCGACCTCTTTAAGGCAAATACGCTGGAAAAGTGGCGTATTTCCGAACACCCCTTCATATAACAGTTTTTACTATTCATCTAAACTGCATTTTATCAAGTTTTCCTTGCGAATATTTATATGATAATTTCTTTTTTGCAAGACGACTGGTTAAAAATTTAAACCAAAAACAATTATTATTGCTATAAACAGGTTTTTTAAACAATATAATTCACTGATTTTAAATAATTAAAGATTAATAGTGAATTTTATCAATAAGAATCAGTAAGTTAATCAAATTGAGTGTTGCAAATATAATACAAACAATTAAAAGTCAATCAAATAAAAAAATGAATACTGGCACGTGATTTGCATTAATCAAGACTGAATTTAACGAGTTTTATGAAATGCAGAGCGAAGCCCCGAAAGTTCAATTCCTGGAACATGGCTCTAAAACTTGACCTTCCATCGAATTGGACTTTTGGGAATTCTCTCTTCTCCCAAATTGAGGAGGTGAAATTGGGTGTTTAGACTACGAATGCAGCTTCAGAAATTCTTTGCAAAAGACAAAGAAAAGAACATCGATAATATCGTCGAGTATAATCCTCAGAATATTGAGAATGTTCTACAAAAATTCGACAGACTAACAGAATACATAGACAACCTGGAAAAATCATTGAAAGCTGCCGAAACAAAATCCCTCGCATATGAGGATATTCTACATAAATATGAACGCATTTTCAAGGAAGAGATAACGGTTTACCGATTACACAAATCAAACATATCAGTACTCAACAAGACATTCAACGAAAACGAGCTTTTTCTTCACGAAATTGAAAATCAGATCCGATCCTTTGTGAGCTCGGATACTGAGAAACCAAAGAATCACAATGAACGCATCTCTTCCGTCCGCCGCATCCTTTCCCGGTTTTTTCATCAAAACGAGTTACATAAATCAAGAGTCCAGCAAAAAATTAATGAACTGAATGAAACGATAGAGCAAAAAAATCGACTCGTCGAACGCATGCATGGTGAAATCGAAAATTGGCATACGAAGCGAGACTCTTCATTTATGCCTCCTCAACAAACATCGGTCAAACAGGCTTGCGGCTAATAATATAGATAAATTTAAATACATAATCAATAGAAAAAGCTCAATTATTGAGCTTTTTTTTATGGATCAAATTTGATAAAATGAAAAAAATCCTTTGATTAATTCCAAGGATTTTTTATCTTATGCGTTATGGAAAAATTAAACAAATTATATTTTCAGACTTATGGTACTTCTCCGGATAAGATTGTTCCATTACGTAGCGATGGGTCAGACCGGAAAATCTATCGGATCTACAAAAATACGGACACGGTTATCGGAATCATCGGTGATAACCGTGAAGAAAACGAAGCCTTTCTTGAATTTTCTCGCCATTTCCGGTCATTTAATTTGAAGGTACCGGAAATTTACGCGCAAAATCTGGATCAGAGCACATATCTCGAAGAAGATTTGGGAGATGACACCCTGTTCGAGTGGATGTTCAGAATTCGGGATCAGCGCGGTTTCAATGATGAAATCAAACAGATGTACCGCAAGGTGGTGGAAGTACTGCCGCATTTTCAGATAACAGCAGGAGTGTCAATCGATTACAGCTATTGTTATCAGCATATCGCATTCGCACGGGAATCGATGAGCTGGGATCTTCATTATTTCAAGCACCGGTTTCTCAATTATTTTTACAAGAAGAAAATCGATCATACTAACCTGGAAAAAGATTTCAATATATTGATCGATTTCTTGCTAGAAGAAGAACCTGCATATTTTCTGTATCGGGATTTTCAATCGCGAAATGTAATGATCAAAAACAATGAACCGCATTTCATCGATTATCAATCCGGTAGACGGGGTGCCTTGCAATATGATCTCGCTTCCTTGCTTTACGATGCCAAAGCCGACCTGCCGGAAGATTTCAGGCAGGAGCTAATTGATCATTACATTGAACGTACACAAAAAATAATCGACCTGGATGCATCGCGATTTAAAAAATACCTTTTTGGCTTCATCCTGATCCGTATCATGCAAGCATTCGGGGCTTATGGCTATTTATCTGCAGTAAAAGGGAAAACCCACTTTTTCAGGAGCGTTCCGTATGCTGTAAAGAATCTGGAAATATTATGCCAGAAAAACGCTGACATTTTAAACAAAATGGACACTCTGAAATCAATCTATCAGAATTTGACAGATGACAAAACACTCAGGGAGTTTAATGAATAACCCGCTAACCGTACGGATTTACAGTTTCGGTTACCACTTTTCCGGTATTCCGGAAGATACGAGCATGAATAACGGTGGCTTCGTATTCGACTGCCGCTTCCTTCCAAATCCGGGCAGAGAGGCAAAATTCAGTTCGCTGACTGGCAAAGACGGGGAAGTGATTGAATATTTATCCAAGCATGAGATTGTCGATCGGTTTTTGGAACAGGTATTCAAGATCATCAATATGGCAGTAGAAAACTATCGCTCCCGCGGATTTACAAACCTGATGATCTCTTTCGGATGCACAGGAGGACAACATCGCTCTGTCTACTGTGCAGAAAAATGTGCTGCGTATTTAAAATCGAAAAATATCAGCGTCGAAGTGCATCATACGGAATTTCCGGATTTGAATGAAGATCAGGACAAGTAATGAAAGCAATGATACTCGCCGCCGGATATGGCACCCGGCTCCAGCCTTTGACCGATAATAAACCAAAAGCCCTGGTCGAAATAAATGGCATTCCGATGCTGGAAATTTTAATCCACAGGCTGATTAAAGCAAATTTCAGGGAGATTATCATCAATGTCCATCATAAGGCGGATATGATCACCGAATTTTTGCAAGCCCGGAATAATTTCGATATTCGTATCGAAATCTCGCAGGAGGAAGAGATTTTGGGAACCGGCGGTGGATTGAAAAATGCTGCGTATTTTTTTGATGATGATGAGCCATTTCTGATGCACAACGTGGACGTCATTTCGAATATCGATTTGCGGGAGATGCTTGAACTTCATCGAGGAAGCCGCAATATTGCAACGCTCGCTGTAATGAAGCGAGCCACGAGCCGCTGTTTTCTGGTCGGCAATGACAATTTGATTTACGGGCACGTAAATAAGAAAAAAAAGAAGACACGTCTGGCAAAACCAGCCCCTGACAAAACAGAAGAACTGGCATTCAGCGGTATCCACGTGATTTCACCGGATATGTTGTCGCAGTTATCAGAAAATGGCTTCTTTTCCATCATCGATATCTATTTGCGCTTGATCACAACAGGACACCATATCGGAGTTTACCGGATTGATGGACATTACTGGAAAGATTTGGGAAAACCGGATCACATCCGGCAGGTAGAAGCCGATCTTCGACAGGGCAAAATTGTTTTTTGATTTGGTTTCTAATTGTAGGCTGTTGCATCCCAACCATACGTTTTATATTCCCAACTAATATCTTCTCCGTTCACATCCACGACGATATAGCCTTCCGGAAAGCCGAACCGGGCTCCCTTCCACCAGTTGCCGCTGACGGCACCACCGGTTATATAGCTCACTCCTTTGTATTTGATCTCCTCCACGGTGTGCAGATGCCCCTGTAACACGAGTTTCAGATTATAGGGAGCAGCTAATTTCACGATATCATTTGCATTGGTGACCACCAGCTTTTCCCCATTTGCCATCGTCGGGCTGCCGTGATACTGACTGAACACAGTATAAAACGGAATATGCGTGACGAACGCCACAGGACTTTTCTCCCCAATTCCCTGTAATTGAGCTGCTAACCATTCGATCTGTGTGGAGTCGATCTTTCCAATATAATCTTTTTCCGGATGGATCGACATTGCATCGAGCAAAATGAAATGCCAGTTCTTATGGGAAAATGCAAGATAGCTGTTATTCTCACCCGCCCTGTTCACAAACATTTTTTTTCCGTATTCCGGGTGATTGCTGGGAACACCGGCAGCAGTGTTAACTCCAAAGATCTCGTGATTTCCGATCGTGTGATATACCGGCATTTGGAATCTCTTAGCTGTTTCAAAATAGAGATTGTAGAGGGAGTCCGCCCGTTTTTCATTTTGCTTGATGGCATCAAAAATTAAATCGCCGCCGGTTATGACGAAATCCGGCTTCGGATTTAACGCATTAACGCTGTCGATGGCTTGCCTGAATCCCTCAATTGCGCCTCTTTCCGGCTGAAGATGAATGTCTGTCATGAATACAAATCGAAATGATTCCTGTCTTGCGATATCTGTGCCACAGGTGATAAATATCATAGAAATAAAAATAAGTAACAAGTACAGCTTATTAAATCTCGATAATATCATCTAACGTGCTCCTTTCGTGCATAAATAAGAAACTCCGGGTGAATTGCCCGGAGTTTCATCTTTTGAGGTTGCTCTAATATGTGTTTTCAAGCGAATAAATTTTTCAGACTGATTTTTGATAAGCCGAAAAATTTATCACCCTTCAACGGATAAGGAAACTCTTTATGAATCTTCAAAATCACAAGTGGAGAAAACGCGTGTTTTATTTGTTTGTTCGTCAAATTATCCAAAATTTTTATTTGAATCGTATTAGTTGTTTGCGATTTCCTGAGCACTATGATCCGGTCATCATTTAAATTTTCCGAGACTATTCTCAAATCAATATCATCTTTAAATTTTATGAATCTTTCCATGACCTGTGTCCTTATGCACACATTTTCATTGTCATAGTGATTTCAGATCCCGCCCTTTAAATTGGATCCAGATTTTCGCTATGATGCTTATTTTGCTTAAGCAACACCAATATCAACATTTTTTTTGTAAAAGTCAAGTGTTATTAATAAAATTTAACTTACAATTTTTAAAATTTTAGTTAGTTACAAACCAACAATCTTCATGACCATTTGTATTTAATAATGTTACCACAATATAACATATTAGTAAAATACTAAAGTGTCTGTTTTACGCTGTCAATGACTGTTCCGTCGACCCATTTTACAACAGCAACAATTTTGTCGCCCAATTTGGGCTTGTCGGGCTTGCCGCCACAAATCTCCTCGATCTCATTTTTCAATTCTTCGATTGTACGAATCGGTAAGTCGGAATGAGAGACAGCCTCGAGCAGGTCCTGGCGCAGCGGATTGATTGCAATTCCGCGCTCTGTAACGATCACATCTATCAGCTCGCCGGGTCCGCAGAGCGTGGTCACTTCTTCCACGACCACCGGAATACGATCCCGGAATGACGGAATTGGTAGAATCGTGCAGCGGGAAAACAGGCAGTTTTGCCAGCCGCCAATGCCGTGGAGCAGGCGACCGTCCGAATGTGTCACAACATTTGCATTGAAATTAATATCGACTTCCGTGGCACCTAAAACAACCACATCAACCATAGACGCGAAATTCCCTTTCCCATGATAATTATAACTCGTAAAAGGACTCGTATTTACATGTCGCGGATTTTCTCTCATGGAACGCACACCTTCCAGATCAAAGGTCTGTCCGTCCAGAATGTAGTCTGTCAGTCCTTCCTCCAGCATCTGCACCAGATACTGGGTGCTTCCCCCGCG
>WJJN01000308.1 GCA_014729735.1 Candidatus Zhuqueibacterota bacterium | reverse complement strand
ATTGCGGATGACAAAATCATTGCCACTGGAGTGGTTCTGTCTGAAAATCCGCTGACGGTAGATCCGGATGCCATTATGGATATTGATGTGCTGCTGACAATGATTGGCGGCAAAGTAGAGTATCTGGCGCCTGGTGCAGAAAATCTGAAACCAACATCTACCCGGAATCTGGCGTATCGCAAACCTGTCACCGCGTCGCAATCACTCAGTGAAAATCCTCCTCAGTATGCTGTGGACGGTGATCGTGACACTCATTGGGGGGCGGGTGCTCATCCGCCACAGTGGATCGAAGTGGATTTGCAGACACCAGTGGAAATAGAACGCATCAATCTTGTTACCAGTCAATATCCGGATGGAGAAACGGCTCACACGATCCGGGGCTTGCCAACTAACGGGCAATGGGTTGTCTTACATGAATTCAACGAATATACTGCTGATAATCAGGAACTAACTTTTACGTCGCAATCTCCGTTGCTGAATATCGAACGTATTCGGGTTGAAACGACAGAATCGCCCTCATGGGTATCCTGGCGGGAGATCGAAGTGTTTGGCACCGCTGAGCAGACCGAATTTATTCAGGTGGCAGATGACAACTGGCATTTCGAGACCTCTGTTTCGCGTCAGGCTTTTCTTCCCTTTGGAGTGAATTATTATGATCCCGGAACCCATCATTCTGAACCATACGATGCATTTGATGTGATTGGCGCATTCGACTCCACCGATGTTGATCGGCAGCTTGGTAAGATTCGGGAGCTGGGGGCAAATATTGTTCGTATTTTTCTCACGGTCAAAAGCTTTGAACCCGAATTATTCACATTGAATGAAGCCAGTTTCCAAAAACTAGATAAACTCATCGCCATTGCCAAAAAGCATCATTTGCGGATTATTTTTGATCTGATCAATGACTGGGAAGGCACTGCTCCGTGGGAAAGCTGGGAGCTGTACGCTGAGGAAACAACATTGCAGGGCTATGAATTTTATCTGGAAGCCCTGGCTGAAAGATACAGGGACGAGCCGGCAATTTTTGCCTGGAGTCTGAAAAACGAACCGTATGTTCGCGGTCCTGATTCCGGCATCATGGGTGATTTATGGATTCCCTATGTACAATTCAAATATGGCTCGGAAGCCAATCTTGCTGCCGCCTGGAGCGATTACCCCCGTTCTGGTGAAACCTGGGAAAGCATCCGGCAGCCGGATCATGCCAGCGAATATGTGCCATTGAACAGTCCCGGAAATCAGCGTTTGTACGACTACCAGTTATTTCGGGAAGATATAGCCTACAATTGGGTAAGGCGAATGAGCGCTGCGTTGCGCCGCAACGATCCTAATCATATGATTACTATCGGGCTGGATCAACATTCTGTACCCATTTTAAATGCAGTTTCGGAAAAAACATACACAGGCTTCAATCCGATCAAGATCGCTCCGCTGATCGATTATGTTTCCATACATGCTTATAACTGGTGGGATTTCTCCACGGTGAATGAATTTATCAAAGCAATCGCCCGTTTTAGCTATGCCGGCAAACCGGTTTTGGTCGAAGAATTCAATCTCAAGCAAACCGGAGCAACAATTCTTCCGCTCATGGATTCCACAATTGGGTGGCTGCACTGGGCAGCGTATGATGTACCGGAATGGACATGGCGGGATAATTTGTTCGACAGTGCGGAAAATCCGACGGCGTTGGGTAACAGCTTCCGGGGTCTTGCGGACTGGGTATATCTGTCAACGCCAGCTCGTGCACCTGATGTTGCACGGATAGATATCGATCTGAAACAGGCGCTTACATCGGTGGATTATCAGAACACTATATTTCCGGATTATGTCAGTACGTTCAACAGCACCGGCGGACCGGTGGGATTTAATTTTATTAACTACCGCGGACCCCTGTTTCTGGGTCAGCCCACGCTGGCACTCATTGAGGAAATGGTTGTCGGCTCATTGACCAAAATCGAATGGGCAATGCTCGATTGGAAAATTCTGCCGGAAATATCTGTAAGTATTCTGCTTTCCCGTGACGGTGGTGATAGTTGGGAAACGATTGCTGCTGATCTGAAAGGCACTGAATTTTCATGGAAAGTAACCGGTCCGGCATCAGAACAATGTGTGCTGCGAATTGTTGATCAAACAGATACGCAGATATTTGTTGACTATCCGGTTCAATTTAAAATACGCAATCCGACGACAGTAGAGCAAGAAAAAGCATTGCAGATGGATTTTAAATTATTTCCGGCATACCCGAATCCGTTCAATCCCAAAACAACGATTCGCTATCAGCTTTCGGATGTGAGCGACGTGAACCTGTCAATTTACAATGTAAATGGGGAACTGGTACGAACACTGGTTGCAGGGCAACAGTCTGCCGGACTGCATGATGTCGAATGGGATGCAACGAATAACGAGGGACAGAAGGTAAGTTCAGGTGTCTACCTGTATCGTTTACATGCAGGTGACCGGATACAAAACAGAAAATTAATGTTGATGAAATAATTATTTATGAAATATCAAAAAAAATTTTAAAGTAGAAAGGTGAACATTTATGTCACGAATTTTAACCATCTCTCCGGGGTCAGCCCGGGGAATGAGAAAGATTATGTTTCAAGTTTTCAAACGACAATATGGAGGAATTATACCGGGAATATTTAAAATATTATCAGTAGATTTGAAACTGGGCAAAGCAGCAGGGAAAATCTATCAGCATTTACATATGCGCAAAAAATCTCCGATGTCACGAATCCAGCGGGAAATGCTGGCGACAGTGGTTAATGGATTAATCGGCGGTGCGCCATGACTGGGTATGCATTCAACGGCAGTTCGCCGTTTAACCGGAGATGAGCATTTAGATGCCGAGTTTGCAACCACATGGTCAGAATACGACCTGGATGATAAAACCCGTTCTTTGCTCACGTATGCTAAAAAATTAACACAGCAGCCAAATATGATAGAAGATTCTGATGTTGAAGCCATGCGCGCCGCTGGTTGGGATGAGCGCGGTATTTATGAAGCCACGGCACTTATTTCCTTTTTTAACTTCAGCGGTCGCATGGAAGCAGCGTCCGGGCTTCCGCCGGATGAATTTCCGAAGATGGCTAAATTTGCGGAGGCTACGGATCATTAGAGAAATAATTATAAAGAAAGGGAATGTTATGAAAAGATATATTACACTTTTAATAATTATTGGAGTTATTGCTCCGGCAACTCTGTTTTCAGCGATAACTTTACAATGGGAATCCGAGCCAGCCGAATTTGTCCGCAGCTTTCAATTAAGCAGGATTGTTCAGTTGGATCAAACGGGAGATGGCATCGACGAGATAATTATGTTGCGCGAAAATGAAAATGGAACCACCAACGAGCTCGTAATAGTGGATGGAACCACAAAGAACATTATCGGAATACTGGTGGGATTAATGGACAATTACGGCACAGTCAACCAAAACACATTCAAAGGATTTTTTGATTGTGACGGTGATGGTACGCGAGAAATCTTGATTGCGACCGGAGATGATGTTTATCTCATCGATCCTTTAACAGACACTATTGAATTTCAATTGCAAGGAAAATATCGACTGTTAGGTACTTCCGGTGACGGAAAGACCGGTCCCGTCGACTTATATATCGGTGAAACAGAAAAAAATGTGATTCAGGTATGGGGCAGTGATGAATAAAAGATTCAAAAAAGAACAGGAGAATAGAATATGTACAGAATATGGTTATTAATAATTAGTTTATTATTTACAAATAATTATGGACATACACAATTTATAGAAAAATTTCGTTCCGAACCAGGAAGAAAGCCGGCGACAAATTTAATTGGAGTGTTGGAAGGTGGCAAGGTTATCCGGGATATCAATAACAATGGTTCCGATGATATTCCGATGATCATCGACAGAGACGAAGAGAGCGACATGTTGGTTGTAAGAGATGGCAGTACTAAAGAAGTATTGTGGAAACTCGATCTGGCTGTCCTAAATAATCGTCGACCTGCTTCCCTGGCGTTTTTCGATTTCACAGGCAATGGCTCGGGAGAAGCCCTTGTTGGTATGGATGATACGGAACATATATTATTCGATCCGGATGCAGCAGATGAAATTCTGTACCGCGCTACCGGAGCAAAACTTTATGCGATAGCTGATGCAGATGAAGATAATTTGCCCGATCTGATCTTGTGGGATGAAAATCAAGCTATCATTATCGTCGTTGGATGGCAATCAGGCGGGGCACAATTTGCTGGAAGTAATTCAGATCATAAACTGCAATTTCTTCATCAAAATATAACTGAATATTCGCTAACCTTAAAGTACGAAACAAAACCGGGATTCTCGCTTGCCACCGGGCGAGAAATGAAAGTGAAAATAAGTGATTTTGATGTAAACGGAGATGGTATTATGGAAATTGTCATGCTTCGAGACGATGACACGGGAAATCCTGCCGGATTAGTTGTCGTGAACGGAGCAACTCGTGAGAAGCGTTGGGAATTTAAATTTCCGGATGAGCACAGGAATGATATTTTAAATGGATTTCATGGCTTTTTCGAGATTAATGGTGATGGTCAAAAAGAAGCTATTTTTGGTAATCGAACCATAGTGACACAAGACAAAGTGGTGCACACGTTAAATGAGAACTTCGAGATTGTGCTCGCTTATGATATCGATGGTGATGGTTATGATGATTTACTTGGTCATAATGTGCGTGATAGTACAATTCAAGTTTGGGGATTAAAAACTGATGCTACGGATATATCGCAGGCGAACATCGAAAAAGCATTAAGTTTCGTGCTCCATCAAAATTATCCCAATCCGTTCAATCCAAGCACGACGATTCGTTTTAGTTTACCGGAAAGTCAGCATGTAAAATTGCGTATCCTGGACTTAATTGGTCGTGAGGTGACGACATTGGTTGATAGCGAAATGAGTGGGGGAGTGCACCGTGTCACATTTGATGCGGGTAATTTGTCTTCGGGACTTTATCTGGTAAGATTGGAAGCAGGATCATTTACATCAGTAAAACGGATGATGTTGGTAAAATAAAATGTCTGAGAAACGCGCCATGCAAAAGTGTATGGTGCGTTTTTTTTATTGCTGAGAATAATCAAGCACTTTTCCTTTCCAATTTGTCAATTCGCATTTCATGGTCATCAATTCGCTGCTCGTGACGGTTTAGCGAATGATCGATTGCTGCTTTCTCGGTTTTTCCATCCTTTAAATCTCTGGCAATTGCATCGAGCAACGTCATCATGGCTTCAAATTTGTTGTCCAGGGAATCCGAGAGTTCATCAACAAGTTTATGCAGAGCCGTAATGTTATCACTATTTTTAAGTACTTGAGTTGCAATAATTGAGACAGATTCTTTGGAAGCTAATTGGTCTATTAATCTTGTTTCCAGCTCTTTCAATTCTTCTTTTGTGGCATATTTGGTCAATTCTTTTTTAAAGTCAATGTGCAAATTCTTAAGATCTGTTTTAGTGGCATATTTTCTTAAATCTTTTTTTAAATCACTGCTAAGTTCGATTTTCAAATTTTCAAGATCTTTTTTAGTGGCAACATCGCTATTTGAAGAATTAGCCATACGTTAGCCCTTCTATTTGATTGCAAAAATTAATCTCTTTGTATAATAAAGCATTCCTGGGGAAATTCTTATCAGAATATGAAATATAATACAGTAAATATCTCAAAAAGTCAATACAAATTTACGGAAAAATAGTGAAACATCGGATTAATAT
>WJJN01000307.1 GCA_014729735.1 Candidatus Zhuqueibacterota bacterium | reverse complement strand
TAATTAAAATGAATTACATTGGTAATTATCTGAAATCGGGTCCGTCGACACAGAGCAATGTGATTAATGAGGCGTACGAATCTGGTAGCCGATTGACACATATTTACATCGAAAACAATCAGATTAACGATACAGTTAGCGCTTGGGATATGTTTTCCGGAATTTGCACGAAAGCCGAGGAACCATTTCCAACACCCCCGATGACCACCGATTCGCCGGAAAGCACTTATTATAAAGTGCTTGAATCTGCAGGTGCCACGCTGCCCATAAGAGATGCTGTCGATCTGAGAATCGTGGAAACCGTTTTAAATGACACCGGTGCCATTATTGATTCACAGGAAGAAGTCGGCGGTTATCCAGTGTTGGAAGCCGGAATACCCTATCCTGACAAAGATCAGGACGGAATGGATGATGAATGGGAAACCGCACACGGTCTTGATCCAAATTTAAAGGATGATTATAATGAGGATCCGAATAACAATGGTTACACCAACATCGAAGAATTCCTGAACGGCACGGATCCGATGGCTGCTGTCGGTGTCAAGCATGTTTCACCGAAGAAAGCGATGCAGGAATCCTTCATGCTCGATCAGAATTATCCCAATCCGTTTAATATGTCCACCACAATCCGCTATTATTTGAGTCAGCAGGAAAACGTGACTGTGAAAGTTTATAATCTGGAGGGAAGAAAAGTCAATACATTGGTCGATGGACTCCGAAAACAAGGCAGTCATCTGATATCATGGAATGGTACAGCAGAAAATGGTGCAGAGATCAGCAGCGGTGTTTATTATTACAAATTGACTGCTGGGGCGGAGCAAGAGGTTCGGAAGATGATTCTGCTCAAATGAGCGCCGGGCTTGCTTTATTCCTGCCAATTTTCTGAGAATAAACACTTATGAATAAATAGACGTCCAGACATTGAAATGGAATTCACATTTATTAAACAAAAGGTAGAAAATACTTATGAAATTCAGAACAGTTCAGTTTTTGCTCATCGTTTTTATGGTAGTTGCCATTAGTTATAACACATTCGGTTCCACGCTGCCGGCATTTCCCGGAGCAGAAGGATTTGGCTCGACCACACCCGGCGGACGCGGGGGACAGGTGCTTTTTGTGACAAACCTGAATGACAATGGTCCCGGAAGCTTGCGGGAAGCCTGCAAAACCAGCGGTCCCCGAATTATTGTTTTCAGGGTAGCGGGGACTATTGAATTGGAATCTGATTTAAAAATCCACAGTCCCTACATTACCATTGCCGGACAAACAGCGCCCGGTGGCGGAATTTGCGTGAAAAATTTTCCGCTGATCATCTCGACAACGCATGATGTTGTCGTCCGTTATTTACGCTTCCGACATGGCGATTTATCGGAAAATGAAGGCGATGCACTATGGATTGTCCGCTCCCGCAATATCATTATTGATCACTGCTCCACAAGCTGGTCGATTGACGAAACACTTTCTGTCACCTATTCCGATAGTGTTACCGTCCAGTGGTGTTTTATTACCGAAAGTTTGAATAATTCAATTCATTCCAAAGGAGAACACGGTTACGGCGGTTTAATTGCTTACATTCAGGATGGAAAAATATCGGAGCATCACAATCTGTGGGCGCATCATCGCAGCCGCAATCCGCGACCTGGCTCCACAGCCGATCTTTCCCTGCCAGGATTAGTGTTTGATTTTCGAAATAATCTCATCTACAATTGGGGAGGCAAAGCGGGATATTCGGTTTCGGGTTATCCGGTCATAAAAATGAATTATATCGGAAACTACCTTCGTTCCGGACCTTCTACCAGAAGCTCTGTCCGCGACGAAGCATTTGACTCAGCCAGCCTGTTAACGGAAATTTATGTCGAAGATAATTTGATCAACGATACCAATAGCGGTTGGGATATGATCTCCGGAACATACACGAAATCCGAAGAGGCGTTTCCGGTACCTTCGATGACCACGGATTCACCCGAGAGCACTTATTATAAAGTTCTGGAATATGCCGGTGCAACGCTACCAAAACGGGATGCTGTCGATTTACGTGTGGTTGAAACTGTTATGAATGGAACAGGTAGCATTATTGATTCACAGGATGAAGTCGGTGGCTGGTGCGAGCTGGAAGCCGGCACTCCGTATCCTGACGAGGATCAGGACGGAATGGACGATGAATGGGAATTAGTGCATGGTCTCGATCCCAATTTTAAAGATGATTACAATGAAGATCCGAATAATAACGGCTACACCAATATCGAAGAATTTTTGAACGGAACGGATCCCAAGCGCGCTGTCGGTGTCGAGCAGGTCGCATCGAACAAGACGAAACCGGATATCTTTTCTCTTGATCAAAATTATCCGAATCCGTTCAATATGTCCACGACAATCCGATTTTATTTGAATCAGCCTGAAAACGTGACTGTGACGATTTATAATCTGGAAGGACAAAAAGTCAGAACGCTGGTGAACGGTTATCGAAATCAGGGTAGTCATCAGGTCTCATGGAATGGTACAACCGAAAGTGGCACAGTCGTCAGCAGCGGCGTTTACTACTACGAATTAGCCGCCGGTGCCGAAAGGGATGTACGTAAAATGATCTTATTGAAATAGCATCATCTCGTGGCTCTATCAAAAGTCCGATTTTCTTATTTGATGTCATTCCGGGCTTGTCCCGGAATCTCCTGTAGGAGATTCCTGCATTCGCAGGAATGACTTCAAAAAAATGGCTTTTGATTCAGTCCCATGGCTGATATGACGCTTTGCGTTGTAGGATTTAGGAGCGCGACGCAAAGCATTGATGAATGCATTCCCACGCCGCAGCGTGAGCACAAAGAGTATGTTTAACTGAGAAAAATGGAGAATTTGCCTTGAGATATCTTTACAGAATACTGCTAATATGTCTGCTAATATCAACGAATGAGTTGGTGAGCAAAGAGACATCTTTTGAATATCCTGAAAATTATCCGCGATTGGCAACATTGTGGAATGAGGGGAATGCTAAAGAAAAAGCGAGGTTCGACTTGATTGTGGAACCCATCGAACGGATTTGGCAGGTGCAGGATGTAAATGAATTAACCATGGCACAGGTGCGGAAACTCAATACGAATATCCTGATACTGGGTTATTACCATTCCACCAACATTCTGATGGAACAGTATTTTAGTAATGATTTTTTCGATCACCAGATCGTGGATTATTGCTGGGTACTTACACACGCCGGACTTCATGAGGGATACGGCGGCACTGAAATCACCGGTGACGGTATTTCTGAAACCGATTTAAAAATTCCGGTGGCTGACAATCGTGTCTTCAGCCCAAATCAGTATTTGTTGATCCAGAATTTCGATACAGGTTATGAAATGGTGCAGGTCGCTCCGGATTGGCAGCCAAATCAGGAGCAGAATATTGTGCGGGTCCGGGAACGCGGTGTCTATAATCAATGGGGGGCGTTTCCAGCAATTGCGCATCCTGCTGGAACCCGCATCGCGAGTGTCGCCCTGCCGTTCAGTGGCACATACGGAAAAGCCCGGGCAGAGCTTAACTGTACCCAATATTGTAGAAAATCCGAACAGACCGGAGAAACATGGGTGGAGTTTTTCTGCAGGGACGTGACCCGTAAAATGAAAAGCGAAGCGCTGGATGATTTATTCGACGGTGTTTTTCTGGATAATGCCGGTCG
>WJJN01000306.1 GCA_014729735.1 Candidatus Zhuqueibacterota bacterium | reverse complement strand
TTGTGCAGCATTACAAAAGCGTGCAGGAATGATGTTTTTCCGGCGAGGTGAATGTTATCGATTTCCGTTTTGAGGGAGCTGGCAGCAATCTTTTTCAATTCATCATCGCTGAGGGTTTTGATTGCCACATCCCGGGTGCGCATTTCACTGGAACCGGTCGCCACGGCGATAACGCGCTTATTCTTGCTGTCCACTTCGATGGTGACTTCGATGCTTTCGGGCACGGCTCCCATCGCCTGAACAGATTCCATTGCTTCCTGGCGAATTGCGATCAAATCGGATTCCGTGGGATTAATGATGCTGCGCTCCACAGAATCCCGGATAATCCCCAGCGCAACGCCGATTGCGGAAATCACTTCACAGTTGTCAGCGATTTTATGATCCACTTCCATATACTGCGCCGTGAACGGGACGAGAGTCGGCGCGCCGCCTCCGCCGCCGATGAATTGAATCAACTCCGGATCTAATTTGTATTCACGCATTAATTGCTTGATTACAGGTCTGATTTTTTCTGCGGAAATTGTTAAAATGCGCGTGGCAATCGCTTCAGCCGATTGATTTAATTTATCTGCAAGAGCCTGAAAAAAGCTGTGCAGCGCTGCCATATTGGCGCTGCCATGTCCCACAGCTTTCACGAGTCCCAGATAGTTGGAGGCGCCGGTTGGAGTAATTGTAAATTGCGCGATTGAATCTCCTGTTTTTTTGATTGCCAGATAATCCGCGGGATCATCCGGGGATGGTTGTTTCATCTTGAGCTCGACATCCTGAAAATCATCTTCTGCAGAAAATGAAATATAATTGAGCTGCGCGATATGCGCGCTGCGGGGTCCCACATCGATGATTTCGTTATCGTGAATCCGGGGCACGGAGCCACCGGCAATACCCAGCGTCCGGACGTCCAGCGTGCGCAAATACAATCGGTTGCCGCCGATCTGTGCGCTTTTGATCTGCGGCTTCCCGTTTTTGATCACCGAAATATCGGTGGAGGTTCCACCGACTTCGATGAAAATGCCATCGGAAATTTTGACGTACATCAGCGCGGCGGCAACTCCGGCAGCGGGACCGGATAGCATGGTCAGGATCGGTCGCTTGCGCATTTCATTGATATCCATAATTCCGCCATCAGAGCGCATGATCATCAGCGGTGCGGTGATGCCGCTTTCCCGCACGGATTTCTCCGTCATATTCGCGGTTTCCAGCATTTTCGGCATCATGCTCGCATTGATGACAGCAGTCCGGGTGCGAATGCGCAGACCATACAGTTTGGAAATGCGGCTGGCTGGGGTTGCCTGGTACCCCATCTGTGTCGCGATCTCGGCGACGAATTCTTCGTTCTTCGGGTCATCAACTCCAAACGCTTCAGATGCAACAATTACTTCAGCGCCATTTGAGACAACTCGTTCGATGGACTGCCTGACCATGTCCTCTGTTAATCCGTCATTTACATCAAGATAAACATGATGTGTGCGCAGAAATTTGCCCGGCGATAACCGGATATTTTGAGGATTTGTCTGTTTTTTCGCCAGCTTTCCTTCCAGCCCTTTGCCCATCCCGAGAATGCCCACTGCTGCTACATCTCCCTCCAGCAAAGCATTGGTCGCCTGTGTGGTTGAATGTGCTATCAGAATAATTTCTTCGGGATGAATGTCTGCTTCATGGATTAAATTTTTCAGAGAATCCACCACACCCTTTGCCACTCCTTCCGATGCCGTGTGCGTGGTTGCGACACAGGATTTTCCGACAATCGAGTAATCTGCTATATCCACTGCCACGGCATGAGTAAACGTGCCACCGACATCGATTCCGATTTTTATTTTTCGTGACATGCAATTTCCTTTTGTGAAATGAATCAGCTCATAAAAATAATTGCTGAAAAGATCAGTCCCACGAGAGCCAGAATCCAGGTGTATGGAATTGTATTCCAGAGCACTTTTTGAACATTCTGCTGCATTTCGTTTGCAAGCCAAACGTTATGCGTATTCGTCGGATCGCTGATTCCCTGCACCTGTCCCACAGCCATCAGCAGTCCCATGACCGCGCCGGGCGTCATGCCGCTGGCGAGGAATACCGCTGCGAGTCCGTACCCCATTCCCCAGACATTCAGCGGACCCCGGTACAGTGCAAGCGGAGCCGCAAGTCCGAATGCCAGCACATACACCAGCGCATTCGTTGGAATGATTTTAGCCATAAGTGGGCGCAGCAGATTCAGAACCTGCCAGCCTTCGGGATGCGCGATATTCCATGCGCCGCCCGGTCCCATAATGGCATTTAACAGCATCCCGATCCCGAACATCAATACCACGGCGGGCATAACGACACCTCCGCCCTCCAATACCGACCGGACAAAAATGTTCAGACCTCCCTTTCGATACGTTGCCAGAAAACCGTACACCAGTCCGCAGATAAACGCTGCGATAAAATTCATGCTGAAAATCAGGATCAGAAACAGCGGAATGAGCGGCGTGAAATAGGCTGCCCAGAAAATTTCCTTACTTTCATTTTTATTTAATCGCAAAACGCGAATCAGGCAGATTAGATAGAGTCCGGCAATGGAAATCCCTAAAATATATTTGAGTATTGATCCGATGCTTGAAAGCACACCGGAGATCAGATTTCTGGCAACCGGATCGAGCAGACTATAAATGACCGCGATTCCTGAGATTGCTCCGATGACGGACAGGCTGCTGATAATGATCCGGCGCAGGTTCAAATCATGCCCGTCGCGGTAAAGCTGAATCGTGATATAAAGGAGCGCCGTGATATAGGTCAATCCGAACATCAACAGCGCAAAGGGACGAATTTTTTCGAGCGTGAGTCCCATAACATCGACATAGACCGCCCAGTTCCCGGCATTGAGGATGCCGCCCATGCTGAGACCGATCAGGAAGATGCCAACGACTGTCATCGGACCGATTCCCACCGATGACATAATCGGCAGCACGACCGTTGCGACCATAATAATTGCGCCGAGTCCGCCGAGTGTGGTAAATAGCATGGTAATCAGTGTCATCATGATGACGGCGATAATCCACGGGTTATCACCGGAAAGCTCCGCGCCTTTTTTGATGAAATTTTCCGCAACCCCGGTTTTTTGAAGTAATATACTTAACATGCTGCCAAATATAGCCACTGTATATGCGTTGTGAAGTTTTAGTGCACCTTCACCGATAACATATTGTATGATGTCATTCAGCGGTACACCAGCAATCAGCGGAATAATGAACGCCATAACCGGGAGGGCGATGAGCGCAGGTAATTTTCTGAAAAACATGGACAAAGCCATGGCAAGGAACAGGACGATGAAGAGAATAATTTGAATTATTTCCATGTAATTCCCGGGTTTTAATAAATTCAATCTTTATTGGAAAGAAATGGTAATATAAATAACTTTCATAGTAAATTTCAAGGTATATTTTTTCTTTCAGAAAATCTGTAAAAATTTCTTTTTTTTGAATAGAATTTTGGCTATATTTATGAGCATGATATGGTGCAGGTCCCTGAAAAGAATGAAGCACTCTGCATCTCGGCATTACGAAGAATGTGCAAGCATGATTGAAGTTAAGAATTCTTTTATTGATTTATGAAAAAAATACAAGAAACAGAAGTACTGATTGCCGGTGGCGGGACCAGCGGATTTTGCGCTGCGATTCAGGCTGCCCGCTCCGGCGCAAGAGTTATTCTGGTAGAAGAAACACCATGGCTGGGAGGCATGTTAACATCAGCAGGGGTCAGCGCGATCGACGGGAACCAC
>WJJN01000305.1 GCA_014729735.1 Candidatus Zhuqueibacterota bacterium | reverse complement strand
TATCGGTAAAATCAGGTATGAAAATCCAGGAAAAATTGATAAAAACCAGAAAAATTGGTTGTTTTTAACAATGGTATTTTATAAATTAATATCAGTTTAAATCAAAAATGTATACAATTATAGACAAAGTGGAGATATGTACATGAAGTCCCTCATCAAAGTTGACGAAATGACTTGCAACCATTGCAAGATGGTTGTGGAAAAGGCGGTGTCAGAAATCGAAGGCGTGGAGTCTTATGACGTGAATCTTGAAGATGGTATGGTAGAAATAGTTGGTGAAGCAAATATGGATGATGTTGTTTCCGCGATTCACAAAGTAGGCTATCGAGCACGCAGAGTATAGGCAAAAAAATAAAAGGATAAAAATGAGGATATTTAATATAGAGTTTCAAAAACAGCCGATCATGCGAACGGTTGTCTATTGTCTTATTCCGGCGTTTATTGGATCAATCTTTTTTTTCGGCTGGGTTACAGTGGCGATCTTAGCCATTTCCGTCGTCAGTTGTGTGATTACAGAATGGCTGTTTGTCAGAAAAAGCACGGGTAAAGTCACAGAAGCAGTGTTTGTTACTGCGTTCTTATATGCAATGACACTTCCGCCAACAATACCTTTTTACATGGTCGCAGTGGGTGCCGTATTTGCAATTACTTTTGGCAAAATGGCGTTTGGCGGATTTGGCGGTAATGTGTTTAATCCTGCCATTGCCGGTCGGGCATTTGTTTATATCACCTTTCCGGTGCAAATGACCAGTGTGTGGGTGCCAGCAGCAAACTTCTCGGATTTTCCGGCAGGATTCGCTGCATGGCGTTTTGCTGCAGCCGGAGATTATTTGTCTTCAATAACTTCGGCAACACCAGCCATTGCATTTAAAGATGGCGCGACCAGTTTGCCGAGCTATTGGCAATTGTTTCTGGGCAATATAAACGGACAGTATGAAAAATTAGGAGAGACTATTTTTATCGGCGGTGGTTCGCTGGGAGAAATGTCCGCCTTGTTGTTAATGATTGGCGGTATTTATCTGGTTTACAAAAAAATAGCCAACTGGCGTTTAGTCGTTGGTTTCTTTGCGACTTTTATCGTGTTCCAGACAATCCTGTTTCTGCTTTTGCCCGGAAAAATCTCTGATCCGCTACTGGGATTGTTAGCAGGTAGTGCAATCCTTGGCGGATTTTATATGGTCACCGATCCGGTTTCGGCAGCTCGCACGAATATAGGACGCTTTATTTATGCCGGACTGATTGCTGTGATGACGATCATTATCAAGTATTTTTCACTATTCGCGGGTGGTCTTACTTTTGGCATATTATTGGGTAATATGTTTGGTCCTATTATCGATTATGCGATTAAAAGTTTCCAATCATCGAAAAAAGCGAAGAAAGCATGATTGTATTCATAAAATTGTATAAGAATATCAAAGAAAAAATAAGATGAAAAAATCGATCACAACAATAGCATTTATGACATTCGTAACCGTTCTTTTTATTTCAGTTCTGGCGGTTATCAATGAGACATCACGTGCCCGTATAATCCAGAATTTGCAGATAGATGAAGCCAAATCCATTTTATATGCGTTCGATATTCTGCCAAAAGAAATCGATGAAACGGAATTGAATCCTGCTGCTACAACGAACGATCTTCCCTGGAACGAACAAAATGTTATAGAAACAATCAGGGAAGAAATTAAGACGGTGACGCTCCCGATTTCTGAAGAACATAAAAAATTATTGAAAGACAGTTTTCTTGCAATAGAAGATTCGGCGACGATTTATATCCATCATGACAACTCGGGAAATGTCCTTGCGTACGGATTTCCTTTGAAGGGAAAAGGATTATGGGGAACGATCAGCGCATTTGGTGCTGTTTCCTCGAATTTGGAAAAAATGGTGGGTATTGATTTTACAGCGCAGGTAGAAACACCCGGGCTCGGTGCGCGCATTACAGAGGTAGAATTCAAATATTTTTTCCGTAATTTAAGTCTGGAAGGATTTCATGAAGATTCTAAGAGGAAGCCGATTGTCCTTGTCAAAGAAAAAGAACAATCCAATATCGAAGATCCGACGAATAGTCTGCAGGCAATCACGGGAGCCACACAGACCGTTTCAGGTGTTCAAAAGATGCTTAATACCGATCTGAAATTCTATCTCGATCTCATCAAGGAAAATGAACAACAATTAAAGCAAGCAGTTTCACAACGAGCATAGTAGTGTGGTGTTTAAAAGCCACATTTTAAAATATATGAGGTATTTATGATAAGTGCAAAATCAGCAGAAATCATAAAAGATGATTTATGGAAAAACAATCCGGTGACAGTGCAAATTTTAGGGATATGTTCTACGCTTGCCGTGACGAATATTTTCCTCAATACACTAATCCTCGGATTGGGACTTATTTTTGTAATGGCGTTTTCTGCACTCGTCGTCTCGCTGATGCGTAATATTATTCCGCAGCGTGTTCGAATGATGGTGCAAACGTTGATCATTGCAAGCTTTGTGGTCATCGTCGATATCGTTCTGAAAGCTTACGTGCCGGACATCAGCAAGGCGCTGGGTCCGTATGTGGGGCTGATCATAACCAACTGCATTATCATGGGCAGGCTGGAGGCATTTTCATCCTCAAATCGACCACCTTTGGCATTTCTGGACGGTGTGATGTCCGGGATCGGCTACACTTACGTTATCCTTGTAATCGCGTTTTTCAGAGAATTGTTGGGTTTCGGAACGATACTGGGGTATCCTGTGATGGATCCGCTGGTGAGAAGCCTCGGCTATTCCGAAGGCTGGATACAGTGGGCATTTATGATTATGGCACCCGGTGGATTCTTCATGCTGGCGATTTTTATATGGGTCGCCAATAATATTTCAACCACGAACATTTCTCATTCAGAAAAATAGGAGTTCTTATTTATGGAAAGTCTGTCTCCATGGGTTATATTTTTCGCATCGATATTTACAGGTAACATTTTATTGGTATATTTTTTGGGAATGTGCTCGTTCCTGTCCGTTTCGGCACAGGTGAAAACATCGCTGGGACTTGGACTGGCGGTGGTATTTGTTCTAACGGTCACATCCGCTTTAAATTATCTGATATACTATTATGTGCTTGTTCCATTAGGAATAGAATATTTAAGATTTATTGCGTTTATTATAGTAATTGCATCAGCAGTGCAATTAATTGAGATGATTATAGAACGATTTTCCGAGGTGCTTTATATCAATTTAGGTATATTTTTACCATTGATCACAGTGAACTGTGCCATTTTGGGCGTGTCGCTGTTTATGGTCATCCGAAAATACACCTTTATTCAAAGCGTGATGTTTGGAGCCGGAAGTGGATTGGGCTGGCTGCTGGCAATTCTGGCAATGGCTGGCATCCGGCAACGTATCAATGAAAAACGTATTCCCCCGGCGCTACGCGGACCTGGAATCGTATTGATTATTACGGGATTAATGGCAATGGCTTTTATCGGATTTTCCGGAATCGTTCAAATTCAGTAAAATATAGGAATCAGGTTATAAACTATGATATTTAAAATACTTATCACAACAGCCGCAATGGCTGGAATAAGTGGTGTTCTTGCTCTTCTACTGGTACTTGCTGAACGGTTTTTTGCAAATTACGGTGAATGTAAAATCACAATAAATGATGAAGAAGAATTTACAATAGAGGGAGGATCGTCTTTACTATCCTCATTAAACTCACAGAAAATATTCTTACCTTCCGCGTGCGGAGGTCGCGGCACATGTGCTTACTGTAAATGTAAAGTGCATGAGGGAGTTGGTCCGATATTGCCAACGGAAGAGCCGCTTTTAACGGAGGAGGAAATGGCGGAAAACGTCCGCCTGTCGTGTCAGGTTAAAGTGAAGCAGGATATGCGGATCGAGATTCCCGAGGAATTATTCAACATAAAAGAATTCGAATCGGAAGTCGATAAGATAACAGATCTGACGTATGATATAAAACTTGTTCGATTGAAATTAACCGAACCTAAAGAAATTTCGTTTAAGCCAGGACAATATGCTCAATTGAATTCCAAACCTTACAATGGCGTAAAGGAAAGCGTCTCCCGTGCTTATTCCATTGCATCGCCACATTTTGAGAAGGATCACATCGATTTGATGGTGCGATTGGTTCCCGAAGGGATTTGCACGACATGGGTGCACGATTATCTGCAGGAAGGAGAGAAAGTAAAGTTTGTCGCACCGATGGGAGACTTCTACATTCGGGAAGATGAGGGTGAAATGATTATGGTCGCCGGTGGTTCGGGAATGGCGCCGTTTGTCTCCATTCTTGAAGATATGGCGCGAAAAAAATCGAAAAGAAAGATGACCTACTTTTTCGGTGCGGTCACGAAAAAAGATCTGTTCTATGTAGAGGAAATGAGATCACTGGAAGAAAGAATCGAAAATTTCACCTTTGTACCTGCCCTTTCCGGACCAGAACCGGATGATGACTGGGACGGAGAAACCGGACTAATTACAGTACCGCTCGAAAAATATTTAAAGTCACATGATGATTTGGAAAAAAGCCAGGGCTATTTGTGTGGAAGTCCCGGTATGATCGATGCGTGTATTAAAATCATGAAAAATTATGGAATGAAATCAGACCGTATTTTTTATGATCCTTTTGGTTAGAATAATTTTGGGAGTGGATTATGAAAAAAACACCGCAGGAAAATATTATACATAAGAATTTCTTACCCGGTGTAATAACAAAAGAGGGTTTTTTAGGTGACGATCCCCGGCATGTCCATGAAATCGTTAATGAGGATACCCGGATTCTGGCGCGATTGAACAGAACACCGGAACAGGTAGCGGATCGACTTCAATTCTTTATTGAACAAGGCAAAAAAGGACTGGAAACCAAAGTCGATTTAGGAGATTACACAGTGCAGATCATTTGGAGCCGCGGGTTGCTGCCCTGTCCTTTCGAGGAGCCGCGGTTGCATCATAAAATTACCTGCACTGTCGAAGTAAAGGACTTGAATAGAACATTCAAATATTCGCAGTTGAGTGTCCACATGATCCGGGAACACGGTTTTTTCGGAGGCAGAGGCAGTCCGTTTCGTCTGAACCCAACTGAAATGGTTGAATTACTCGGAGCTTGAAACATGGCTTGTAAATGAAACAAAAATCGCTTGATTTTGTATCTGATATAATTTATATTAATTATAAATGAAAAATAGTTACGAATTGTATTATAGGCTAAAATGGAGACTTACAAAGAAATCTTAAAAGATTCCGGAATAAAACCCACCTTTCAACGGATTAAAATTCTGGAATTTCTGGACAAAAACCCAATTCATCCAACTGTGGATATGATCTACATGGCATTATTCAAAAAAGTACCAACGCTTTCTAAAACAACGGTCTATAATACACTGGATGTTTTAAGACAGCACGCCCTGGTGAATGTGCTCACAATTTCAGAGTCAGAATTGCGATATGAATACGCCCGGAAGCCGCATCATCATTTTATGTGCAAAAAGTGTGGTTCTATATTTGATGTTGACGTAGGATGTATTTATCAGGACTCGATGAGCATTGAAGATCACAAAATCGAAGAAATACAGGGATATTTCAAGGGGATTTGCAAAAATTGCTTGAATAATAATTTACAGGAGAATTAAATGTCAGTTGAAAAAGCAGTTGATATTTTAAAAGGCGCAATATTGCTCGAACGGCGAGGAAAAGCATTTTACGAAAGTGTGGTAAGAAATACATCGAACGAGTCAGTGAAAACAATATTTAAAACCATGGCAGGTGAAGAGGAAAAACATATTCATATATTGGAACAGCATTTCAGTAATCTCAAGAAAAATGGAAAATTTAAATCACTAACGCTGGAAGGCTCGCCGTCGGATGTTATTGCCGAAGAGGTATTGAACAGCGATATAAAACAAAATATCTCTGCATCGAGCTATGAAGCTGCAGCAATTTCCGCCGCCATGTCGATGGAAGAAAAAGCCGTGAACTACTATTCCGCGCGTGGTAAGGAGACAAGTGATGCTCTCGAAAAAGAACTTTATAATTGGTTGTCGACCTGGGAGAAGACCCATCTTCAGCTACTCGCAGACATTGACGATGAATTAAAAGAGAATATTTGGTTCGATAATAATTTTTGGCCCGTTGATTGATTTTTAGTCATATATTAAATGCAATCATTATTTGATTGCATTTTTCGTATTTATAAATAAGACGAAACAGGTCGTATATAAATTCATATTTCCGAAATCTTTGAAAAATCAGGGATCAATCTGTTAAATTTTTAGAACAAAGGGATACATTTAAAGTGTCGTGGGGTTACATCCTGCAGGATTCCTTGAAATGAAATATATTTTTAAACTTTTCATTCCATAAAATAAGCAAAATATTTAGATTGCCTGTAGTTTACAAGAACATAGTGAAAGCTGTTTTCAGAAGGATTATTAGACAGAGGCGAATATGGAGAACGAAAAAAATCCTGTTATTTTTGTCGTCGGAAACTCGCGATCCGGCACCACGATGATGGGACGCATCATCGGCATGCATCCAAAAGTGTTCACATTCGGTGAATTGCATTTTTTCGGGCAGTTATGGTCTGCCACCGACAAAGATCGCTCCTTATCCGGAGAGCAGGCGTTGAATCTTCTAAAGCGATTGTTTACAATCCAGCGTGATGGTTATTTGCGACAGGGGAATCCCCGCAGATTTAAAGAAGAAGCCCGGACTGTCCTCGACTCCATCGAACAACGGGAATCGATGCGCTCTTTGGATGTCTTCCGGGCATTTTTGGATTATGAAACGCGACGCAACTCGAAAACCATACCCTGCGATCAAACCCCGCGCAATGTATATTATATCGGCGATATTCTCGAACTGATCCCGGAAGCTCGTATTGTGAATATGGTGCGAGACCCTCGTGACGTGCTGTTATCTCAAAAAAAGAAATGGAAGCGCCGTTTTTTAGGTGGAAAATATATTCCGCTTCAAGAGGCGTTTCGCGCATGGGTCAACTATCATCCGATCACGATATCCAAAATGTGGAATGCTGCGATCAATAGTGCGGATAAATATAGGGATCACCAGCGTATATTTCAACTACGGTTTGAGGATTTGATCAACAGACCGGAAGAATCGATACATTCTGTTGTGGATTTTCTGGGATTGCAATTCTCGGAAAATATGTTAGAATTGCCGCAGATCGGTTCTTCCAGCGGAAATGACCATCCTGAGCGAAAGGGCATCAACAAAAACGCTGCCGGTCGTTGGCAAAAAGGCGGATTATCGCCTGCGGAAATCGCAATTTGTACAAAGGTAACAACTGACACAATGAAAAAACATGGCTATCAGCCGACTGAACATAAGCGTCCGATTTTCAAAATGCTGAAATCCTACCTGATTTTCCCGGTCAAATTAGGCTTCGCATTCATGTTTAATGTTAAGCGCATGCGGAATCTGAAAGACACAATCCGCCGGCGCTTAAGTGCTTGACTCCGGCTTCCTACTGTGACTCTAAAAATATGCTCCCTGTGAAAATCAAGATTTCCGAAATCTCAAAAATTTCGGAAATCTGAATTCATTAAATCCAATAAAGTCTATTTAAAATAATCCGGTTCGTTCCCGGCTTTCCATTTGATGTTGCAGCCGATCGATGGTTTCTGATCCGGTGAAATTGAGCGATCAGTTAACATATCATCCACTGCTTGTGACAGATCTTCGCCTGTAACAGGCACATTGCTTCCCGGACGGCTGTTATCGAATTGTCCCCGGTAAACCAATCGATGCGCTTCATCGAATAGAAAAAAATCGGGTGTGCACGCGGCTTTGTAAACCTTGGCAACTTCCTGTGTCTCATCGAACAGATATGGAAACGTAAAGCCATATTGCGCTGCGACTTTTTTCATGTTTTGCGGAGAATCATCACGGTAATTTGCCACATCATTGGAATTAATTGCCACTGCTGCAATTCCCTTTTTCTGATATTCTTTTACAACTTCCGCCAGCTTCGAGCGAATATGCCGCACATAGGGGCAGTGATTGCATATAAACATCACGAGCAACGGCTTTTCCCGAAAGTCGGCGAGTGAATGAATTTCATCATTGAAATCCGGTAACCTAAAATACGGAGCTTCAGTGCCCAACGGCAACATGGTCGATGGAGTTACTGCCATAACAAATCCTCTTTCTATTATTTGAGCAAACTAATTTAATATAATTGTTGAATTTGATTCAATAATCAGGACCGCAACGTTGCTTTCAAACGCAGCAATTTGATTAAAATTTCGAGACCGTCCGTAATATTATTCACAACAATATCTGCTGCGGCGATCGCTTCAGTGGAAGCACCTTCCGGTTGAATGACGGCAATTCCAATAGCCGCCATTTTCAACATCAGCCTGTCATTTCGCCCGTTTCCAAAGCAGACAGTTTCATTTAATCCGGTTTTGCGTATATAATTCAGCTTTTCAATATGTTGTTCCTGCTGTGGAAGGATGACGACTTTGCATGGAATATGCGATAATTGTTGCCGTACAGTACCAAATGTATCCGCAGTTATAACGTGCACAACCAGATCTTTAGAAAGCGTTTTCAGAAGGTCCTTCGCAGCCGGAATTAGATGCCCGTCGACAGCAATCGTACCGTTGTAATCAAAGACGACGTGTTTCAACCGGATTTTTCCAAATCCGGGAATATCAGATTCAATCATTGTATATCCTGAATATGATTTATCTATATTGTCCACTGATCGTGAGAAATTCCAACGAGATACCAGGTTTCATTCTTTTTTTCAAAAACGAGTCGCAAACTGCGCCAGTCGAAATGATCATTTTTATCTGTGCCGGGAAAATGATAGGTGATAAATTTAGAGTTCGGATACACCTCTGTAATATTGACTTTTGTATTTCCCTTTTGGATAACTTCCTCATATCCGGTTTCCTGCGCCTTTAGAAAATCATAGTCGTATAGATATGTATCAATGAAATTACCAAACGATAACTTTATGCTATCGCCAGAACCATCCTCATATCCCCAATGGTAAATATTTGTTTCAGCTCGCCTGATCTTCGCCGGAGTTAACACGACATCGCTTTTTACATCGATGTACCCGGACGGCGAAATCCTCACTCCTTTTTCGGGATGTACATATTCAGCTAATTTTTTCATATTCTTTTCTTTCAACGCTCGAAGAATTTCCCTGCTTCGCTTCTTAATGATTTCCTGTGGTTGTTCCGTATTCGCTTTTTCTGAAGGCTTTGATAATTCATCGCGCACCGCTTTTGATGATTTTGCCTGCTTATCACTCGATTGTTTTGATGGTACTGATTTTTCTGTTTTTGTCTCGTGCGACGGTTTTGACTGTTCGGAACAAAATATAAGTGCAATAATAATGAAGAATAGCCCGATCTCATAAATATATATTTGTTTTAACATGATTACTCCAAAGAAAAAATGATGCCCCCCGCATTATTAATGATCGGGATTTACAGCATTATACAACGAAGAATAGTCCATGTCCTGCAGTCCCATTTTTAATGCTTTTTCTATAATTTTTCGTATCCCATGTAATGCGTCGACATTTAAGTTCGTTTTCTCTGCTTCACGAATGACTAAATTCACATCTTTGAGCAAATGTTTGGTTGGGAAATGCGGAGCTGAGAAATCGCGTCCCAACATGCGTTCCAGCTTTTTGTCGAAAGTAGGTGCATGGAGCGCGCTTTTTCTTAAGATATTCATGAATAAATCCACATCGATATCATTTTGTAATACCATTCCGAGGCTCAGAGAAAAAGAGGCTGTCAGGGAAGCAATCAGTTGATTGAAAGCGAGTTTTAAACTGGCGGCTTTTCCGACCGGTCCGACATGCATCGGCTGCGGACCGAAGCATTTCAGAAGAGATTCATATTCTCTGAACTGCTGGTCACTTCCGCCGACGAGCACGAAAAGTTCCCGGTTTCTTACTTGCGGGATACTTCCCAGTACCGGCGCCTCCAGATAACTGCCACCGACCATCATGAATCGCCTCAAAAAGTCGATACTTTCTTCGGATGTAATCGTTCCCATTTGAATAACAGTGCGATTGTTCATATCAACGTTTCGAATATCAGGGAAAATCAGTGATTCAATTGCCTGCGCATCCGATAACATGAGAATGATCGTGCGACTGTTGGACAAAGCTTCTTCAACAGAAGCCGCAGCATAAGCCCCCGCGTCTGTAAGCGGCTCGATTTTTTCTTTGCTTCGATTGTATATGGTAACCGGATAACCCTCAGCCAAAAGCTGTTCAACCATCGGCGCACCCATTAAACCGGTTCCGATAAGTGTAATTTTTTCCATTGTTGCACAAACCTTTCTTTTTATTAGAACTACTATATAGAAGATACAAAAAAATCTCTAAAAATCAAGCAGTAGATTTGCTTATTTTTAGAGATTTCTAAGAGGAAGGAATACGACTTCCAGGCTATTTGGTAACCGTATCCAGACCAGCGGCTTTCAAGCTCTCACGCACAATTTTTTCTATTGAATCGGGATCCACTGCAGGCATGTGTTTCAATTTTTCGAGACTTTTTAGATGTTCGAGCGATTCCAGACTTTCCAATGCTTTCAATGATTCCTGATGTCCGGATTTCCGTAGTTCATGAAGCTTGTGAAGTTCTTTCAATTGTTCCAGTTGCGGCATATTTTGTAATTCTCTTCTCAGCTCTCTCATTTCATGTCTGAATTCGGCATCGAAATTTTCACGCCATTCCAGCATTTTTTCCCGTTCAAGTTCCCGCATCTCCCGAGCAAGTTGTTTTAACTCCTTGTGATTTAGTATTTGTTTCAACTCGGCATCCAGTTCGATCATCAGGTCTTTATCGATGCGATATCGGATTTCTCTGAGATTATGTTCCTTTTCCCGGAGGGAATGCTGCAATTCCTTGTCGAATTGATTGACTCGGCTAATTTTGCGTGCAAGATTTTCCCATTTTTCAGGTGAAACATACGGGTGAACGAATTTATCGGGACTGGGTGGTTTCGGAGGACGCGCGATGACCGGTGAAGTGCCTTCTCTGTTTGTATCGAAATCAGCAGTCACTGCATCGCTAAATTGATATAATGAGTCAGTATCCAGCGGAACTGAAATTGAGAAATTTAACAGCGCCTGTGCTTCTTCCGGCGAGAGAGTCGCTTCATTATTGCTCAAATTGAAAATACTTGCGGCAACGTATTCAACTCTTTCCGGCGAGATTTCCCGGTTGGCAGCCCGTTTTGAAAAATCACTAAACAGATCTGCTACAGGTTGCTTATTTGATTCTTCAGGGATCATTGCCAGCAATTTGTCGCCCAGAAGGTTCATTGCAAAATCCAGTGAATCTTCTTTTTGCTGTTTATCCATAAAAATAAGCCAGTAAAATCCCGCTGATACGATCAAAACGAGTACCACAAATCCGACTGACTTTAGCCTGTTCCACATAATTTTTTCTCCTTTTGTTTTCCGACAAGTACTTACAAGCACTTTTACGGCATGATGCATAAAAAGTTCAGTAGCATGAAATACAGAAATTGGATGTTAGCAATTGGCTTTTGGTTGTTGGCTCTTGGCAGAAGGGATATAATGATTATGGGAGTACTACGTATCGTGAGATGGCTGATAGCTAGAGGCGAATAGCCAATAGCCAATAATACCGAGCGGCAAAATTAATCTGCAAACCAAATTTCACTTCGATAGCCAATTACTAATAGCAGCCAAATATGAACTTTTTTTAGTTGAATTATTACAAGATAATGATTATATTATTCATCCGATAATGGAGAAGAGGACTGATTTCATGGATAAAAATAACGAGCAGAAAATGCGGCTCGACAAATGGTTGAAAATCGCCCGAATCTACAAAACTCGATCTAAAGCCGGCGATGCCTGTGAACAGGGAAAAGTGAAAGTGAATGAACAGGTTGCAAAAGCCGCGAAGACTATCAAAATCGGTGATGTTATTGCCGTGAAGACAAAATGGAAAACCCGCCATTTCGATGTCCTCGGTCTTTCTCACAAAAGCATTGCCGCCGCACAGGCGAGATTGCTATATCACGAACATCCACCAACACCTGAAGAAGTAGAAGCCGAAGAGCTGCGAGCGATGTTGTATAAATCAGGTAAACGCCTGCGCCCCAAATATAAGGGCAGACCGACCAAAAAAGAAGGTAGAGCAATCCGGAAGTTGAAAGGGCGTTAATTGCATGAAAAATTTGAAATTGCTTCCCTTCACGTCGGGAGGGCTCATATTATCATATCAATGTTCTAATTTTTGTCGGCACTGTGTATATGCCAGCTCTCCGAAATGGCAAAAATGGATGACTGCGGATGATGTCCGGGTGTATTTAAAAAATATTTCCGAATGCGCATCCTCACAGCGTGGACTACATATTGGCGGCGGAGAGCCATTTCTCAATTTCGAACTGCTGCTAAAAACGATCGAATTGTGTGTCGAATTTGGCGTACCCCTGCAATATGTAGAGACGAATGCAGGCTGGTGCGATACGGATGAGAAAACGGCACGCCTGTTATACGAACTCAGAACATCCGGATTACCGGCGCTTCTGATAAGCGCATCTCCCTTTCATAATGAGTTTGTGCCTTTCGATTGCACGGAACGGGCAATCAGGATTGCAACGGATATCTTCGGCGCGTATAACGTGCTAATTTATACGGATTACTATTATAAACAACTCAGTCAATACGATCACTCTAAAAAGTTGCCATTCAACCGGTATGTTAATACTACGGGGAGAGAACAGGCAGCTCAAGATTTCATTCGTGAATATAATTTAATTCCCTGCGGACGCGCGGTCACACGACTGGGTTATCTTTATGAGAAGAAACCGGCTGCCACGTTTTTCAATAATACCTGTCAGCCCGAATTTCGTAATCCCAATCATATTCATATCGATCCGGATGGAAATTATATCCCCAGCTTTTGCGCCGGAATTTCGTTGGGAAATGCTCGCAATTTAGGAGAGCTCTATCAGGGGATCGAGCTAGAAAATTTTCCGTTGCTTGAACTATTAGCATCAAAAGGTGTGGAAGGTTTGCTTTTGTTTGCAAAAGAACGCTTCAATTATGCTGAACTGGCAGACGGGTATATCGCCAAATGTGATTTATGCCAGGATATTCGCAAGCACATCGTTGCGTTTACCGACCAGTTTAAAGAATTAACACCAGTGGAATTTTACCAAAATTTGTGATCTTTAGATAAGCAACTGACCATTCATAATAATCGATCTGCCGTCAATTTGCAGATTCGGATTTCTCAGGATCGCGTCGATGTGGCAGTTTTTGCCAAAGCTGCCGCCTTCGAAAAGATAATCTCCAATCGCTACGTGTACGCTCCCCAGCGCTTTTTCATCTTCAAGTGATTCGCCGGTAATTTCTGCTTTCGGATTTGTACCGATGCCGAATTCGCCTAATTTTCGCGCTTCTTTCCCAAATGGCTTTAGCGCCTTACGCAATATTGAAGCTTCTTCATTACCAATGATTTTTGTGATGCAGCCTTCTTTAATCTTCAACTCCACAGGATCGTGAATTAGCCCAAGCGGTCCGAGCGAACCATCGATAATGATTACACCCTCTACCTTGTTGCTTTCGGGGGCAATGCACGCTTCACCGGCGGGCAATGTCGTAAAAATTCCGGGCTCATCCGTTCTACCGGTATCTGCAATCCCTTTTTTGCGAGCAATCGGTATTGTTAGCTTAGTGCCGGCGGATGATGTTACAGTTATCGTTTTACCGATAGATAATAAATCTGCGATGCGGTTGCTTTTTTCGAATATGAAGTCAAAATCGGTATTCAGGCTTCGCTGAATGATCTCGGGTGTTAGTTTAGAAAGGTCTAGAACTCGCGCGCCATGATGACAAACAGTACGGAGCGTACGGGTGTGATTGAGGGAAGCGGACGTCAAAATTATATTTGCATTAATCTGGCACATTAAATTTTTTATTACCGGCGGCGGTTCCTGGTTATCATGTTTTAAAAGCGTCATTTCGAGCAAAACCGAATTTTTGCAAACACGCGATGCGGACTTAAGAAATAACTCTCCTAAATCACGATAGGGTGCATCTATTAAAATTAAAACAGATTCTGTTTGTTTCAGTCTCAGACAGTCATAGATTATTTTGCGTATCGCTTTTTCTAATTTTGTCATAAAACAAAGTTAAACAATTTATGACAAAAAGGCAATAAAAAATTTTTAGATTTTACGGGGTGAACTTATTTCAGCACAAAGATCAAGAAGCAGAACGATTTCCGAAGTCGTTGAGACTTCGGAAATCTTATTGTAAGTTTTTATCGCAGTTCTATTTCAACCGTTTAAATATATGATAACCTATTTCTGATTTTAAAACAGTGCTTACTTCTCCGATTTTTAATTTACGCAGTGCTGCGTCTAATTCGGGCAACAAATCGCCCTTGTGGATAACCCCGAGATCGCCGCCTTTTTGAGCATTCGGTCCGATAGACCGCGCCTTGGCAAGTTCGCTGAAATCTCGTCCGCTATCCAATAGCTTCTTAATTTCATTTGCTTCGGCTTCGGTTTTGACCATGATATGAAGTGCTCGCATGGAGTAGCCTTCT
>WJJN01000304.1 GCA_014729735.1 Candidatus Zhuqueibacterota bacterium | reverse complement strand
TTCTCATCTTTTTCGCCCGGCTGCTTGCGCCAATCGCAATGCCAGCCGCCGTCGTTTCGCCGGGTTGTGAGAATATAATTTAAGCCGGCGTTGAATGCCCTGGTATTTACATAGCCCAATTTGCCAATGCTGTATAAAAGATGGGCAGTCATACAAACTGCTGTAACCGTTATTCGATTTCTGCGGCGGTAACCGATAGTGAACTGTCCGTCCGGCATTTGATTCAAGAAAATAAACTTAATCGCATCGTCAATCGGCATGTCATCTCTCGATAAGCCGATATCAGCAAGGAATCTCAATACCCAATAAAATGAGCCATAAACTCTGTGACTTGCAGCCGAAGCTTCGAGCGACGGTGTACCTAATTTTTTATCATACAGATTCCGGATGAGTCTGATAATTCTCTTATCATTTAATAAAGAATCTTTAAATTTATGTAATTCAGAAGATTTTGAGCTATTTTGCAGCTCACTGGTGAAAATATATTTTGAATATGGTTCCCCTCTTTCTGCCAACAGTTTTTTATTTTCATTGAAAAATATTTTTAATTTTCGCTTCATGTAATTTAAGCTTGATTTTTTTCTATTTTTTTATGATATTAGATAAAATTAAAATTAATCGGGGAAATCTATTATGGAATATGGTTACGTAAAATCATGGGATGCATCAAAAGGTTTTGGCTTCATCACCGATGAAGATGACAACGATTATTTCGTCCACGTGAGTGACCTGGACGTCACGATTAAAAACAAGCGCCTTAAAGAAGGGCAGCGGGTTGCATTTGATATTCGCTCCGATTTCAAAGGTGATCGTGCAATAAATGTTCGTGCGGTTTGATAAAAAAAACCGGTATCGAACATTCGATAACGGTTATTTCTTTTATTAAATTGAAAATCGGGTGATTATCTTTTTTCATCGATTCGCGCAGCTTTTCCGCGAAGATTTCTCAGATAAAACAGTTTGGAGCGCCGCACTTTGCCTGCGCGCAATCTTTCGATTTTTGCAATTCGCGGAGAATTCAACGGAAAAACCCGCTCGACACCGATGCCATTCGATACTTTTCGGACTGTAAACGTGGCATTAATGCCGCTTCCTTTTTTTTGAATCACAACTCCCTGAAATATCTGAACTCTTTCTTTGTCACCTTCAATTACTTTTAAATGAACGGCTACCGTATCACCGGAGGAAAAATCAGGAATGTCTTCGCGTATTTGTTCATTAGCAACCAAATCAACCTTGTTCATTAAATAAACCTCCTACTCATCATTGGTTTTATTCGTCACGATGTTATCATCTTTTATTAAGTCTTGACGACGTTCTATTGTTATTTCCAAAGCTTTCTGTTTGCGCCATTTTTCGATTTCAGCGTGATTGCCGGAAAGTAAAACCGAAGGAACACCCAGATCGCGGAAAACCTCCGGTCTGGTATAATACGGACAATCCAGCATGTTATTGTAAAACGAATCCGTTGCCGCCGAATTCATATCGCTGATAACGCCTGGGATCAACCTCACAACCGAATCGATGATGACAAGCGCCGGCAATTCGCCGCCGGTTAATACATAATCACCGATGGATATTTCATCAAATTTCCAGTAATCCCTGACACGCTGATCGACGCCTTTGTAATGACCGCACAGAAAGATCAGATGTTCTTCTGTTGAAAGCTCTTTAGCGTGCTGCTGATCATATCTTTTTCCCTGCGGTGTGAGAAAAATCAATCGTTTGGAATCTGATGGCGCAATCTGTTCCAGAATATGATCGATGCAGTCAAAAATGGGCTCTGGTTTTAAAACCATTCCCGGACCGCCGCCATAGGGATAATCATCGATCTGGTTGTGTTTATCTTTTGTGAAAGATCTCAGATTATATATATTTATTTCAATGAGATTTTTTTCTTGTGCTCTTTTTATAATGCTTTCTTGAAAAGGACCTTCCATTAATCCGGGAAATGCTGTGATAATGTGTATCTTCATGTCATTCAAAAAGTCCGTTCATTGGGTATATTAGCATTTCATTTCGATCCAGATCAATCTTTTTCACGATGTCTTGAATAGCCGGGACAAGGAATTCCTTTTCTCCGCCTCTGATGACATATACATCGTTTGCTGGCAAAATCATCACATCCACAAGCTCGCCGATGAGATTGCCATCGAGGTCTTTCACTTCCAAGCCGATCAAATCAAATACATAGTATTCATTATCCTCAAGCTCGCGCAGTTCCGATATTTCCCGTTCAATTAATGCCCCTTTAAGCTGCTCTGCCGCCGTTCGATCATTAATATGGGCTAACTTAAGGATAATGAAATTCTGCTGTAAACGAACCTTCTCTACCTCAACCAGGGTGCGACTGTTATTGATATTCAGATAGACGCTTTTTATTAGTGTAAATTGTTCAGGCTCATCTGTTAATGGTTTTACACCAATTTCTCCCTTAATGCCATGCGCTTTTGTAACAGCACCAATGGAGATAAACTCTTTTTTTTGAACCACTGCTTCTATTCCAGAATTTCAAGCACTGCTCGCTTACCACGTTTCGCTGAGGCTGCTGCAAGAAGAATTCGAATCGATTTCGCTGTCTGACCGCGTTTTCCGATTACCTTCCCAAGATCGCCTTCGCCAACTCTGAGTTCATAAACCACTGTTCGTTCACCATCAATTTCAGTGACCTTTACTTCTTCAGGCTTATCAACCAGATTTTTCGCGATAGTTTCGATGAACTCTCTCATATCAGTCCCTCCTATACCTTTTTCACTCTCTTTTTTTCGCATCAACGATTTAGAGTTTTTAGGTTCGTTAATTAGGGAATAACTACCTTTTATGAATTAATTATCGCCTTTTTCTTCTTTTTTCTTTTTAGCTTCTGGTTCAGTATCTGCTTCCGTCTTATTTTCTGTGGCTTCTTCCTTTTTATTTTCTGTTTCTGCCGTTTTCTCTTCTTCTTTTTCTTCCGGTTTAGTATCTTGTTCCGTCTTTTTTTCTGCGGCTTCTTCCTTTTGACTTTCTGCTTCTACCGCTTTCTTTTCTTCTTCTTTTTCTTCCGGTTTAGTATCTTGTTTCGTCTTTTTTTCTGCGGCTTCTTCCTTTTGACTTTCTGCTTCTACCGCTTTCTTTTCTTCCTTTTCTTTTGATTCTGCCGAGGCTTCTTCTTTCTTTTCTTTATGCTCAACTGAAGCTTTTTCCTGCTTTTGCTCTATATCTGCCGGCGCTTCCTCTTTTTTCTCTTCAGTTTCAGGCGGGGCGGCTGCCTCCGGCTCTTCCTTTGCTTTTACTTCTTCTTTGGATTCGTCACGCTTGCGTTGCGCTTCCAATGCTTCTTTGCGCTTTTCACGTTCGATTTGCAGTACTTCCCATTTTTTCACTTCTTCTTCGATTCTTTCTTCGGGAAGTCCTTTTTTCATCAAATCCCACCTCAACATAATTCCTTTACGGCTCAATATATTTTTGACCGTATCCGAAGGAATTGCTCCCCGCTGGAGCCACATCAGCGCCTTTTCTTCATCTATTAAAATATCAGGCGGATTTATTAATGGATTATAATGTCCTATTTTTTCAATGTATTTACCATTACGGGCAACTCGAGAATCCGTCGCGACCACTCTATAAAACGGCTGTTTCTTCTTTCCCATTCGTCGCAATCTTAATTTTACAGACAATTGTTATACCTCCTACTATGAAATGTTAATTGAACATCCCTCTAAAATTTGATTTATTCATATTTTTAAGCATTTTTTGCATCATCTGAAATTGCTTCAGTAATTGATTGATATCCTGTACCGAAGTTCCACTGCCCCGGGCAATTCTTTTCCTGCGGCTGCCATCGATGATCTGCGGTCTTCGGCGTTCATCCGGTGTCATCGAATTGATGATTGCCTCGACAGTGACCAGCGATTTTTCATCAGCAGAAACTCCTTTAAGCATGCTGCTTTTAACCCCCGGAATCATTTTTACCAATTGATCCAGCGGACCCATTTGTTTAATTTGTTGAAGTTGATCGTAAAAGTCTTCCAGTGTAAATTCCTGGCGTCGAAGTTTCTTTTCTAGCTTTTGTGCCTTTTCCTGATCAACCGATTGTTGTGCTTTTTCAACAAGTGTAACCACATCGCCCATTCCCAGTATTCGGGACGCCATGCGGTCGGGGTGAAATTTTTCCAGTGCATCATATTTCTCGCCGATACTGATGAACTTGATCGGTTTGCCGGTTACCATTCTGATGGACAGCGCCGCACCGCCTCGGGCATCGCCATCCATTTTCGTGAGAACGATCCCGTCAAAATCGATACGCTGCAGGAACTCGCTTGCAGTATTCACGGCATCCTGTCCCGTCATGCCATCGGCAACGAATAAAATTTCCCGCGGCTTGGTTTTGTCC
>WJJN01000303.1 GCA_014729735.1 Candidatus Zhuqueibacterota bacterium | reverse complement strand
CAATGTCGATTACGACCCTCGGATGGATGCTGCCATCGAAGTCCTGCAAAAAAAGCGCCGCAAGGACGGACGCTGGCATACGCAGGCAAAACATCCGGGGCAAACGCATTTCGATATGGAAATAGCCGGAAAGCCGGGGCGATGGAATACGTTGCGCGCGTTGAGGGTGTTGAATTATTTTAAGGTTGATTACTAAAAAGAGCTTTCGTATTAGATCGACCAATCTATCTTATCTTTAACCTTCGATATAAATTTCATAAAAAATGCTTGACTTTTAGCTTGACAATAATTATATTGTCAAATAAGATAACAATATATTTATTGTCAAAAAGGAGGATTAATGAAAATTCAGGCAGGAAATGCTGTTCGAGGAAAAAATTATTTCCGAAGGGAAAATCTGGAAGATAAAGCGTGGGATCTGATTGAATCCGGAAATCATATTTTAATAGCTGCGCCTCGAAGAGTTGGCAAAACATCCTTGATGTATTACCTTCAAGACAATCCCCGAAAAGATTACTCATTTCTCTTTTTAGATACTGAAGCAATCAACAATACCAACGAGTTTTACAGGCGAATTCTGAATAAAATCCTGAAAACGGATTTTATCAAAAATTCTCAGAAAATCATGACGTTTCTTGAGAAGCATAAGCCGACTATCACAAAGGTTGGGCTCGATGGTGTGGAATTCGGTGTCAGCGAAGATCATAACTATATGGACATGACAGCCAGAATCCTAAAATCTGTTTCCTCAGAAGATAAGAAACTCATCATTTTGCTAGATGAATTCCCGCAAACATTGGAAAATATCATTGAAGATGAAAGTGAAAACGCAGGCAGGATTTTCTTACAGACGAATCGGGAGCTGCGCCAGGATAAAGAATTATCAAAAAACGTTCAGTTCATTTATACCGGATCTATAGGATTGGAAAATATTGTCAGCAAATTAAATGCTGTGAAAACGATTAATGATCTCGCCCGCCTGAAAATCCCGCCATTAAACAATGAAGAAGCCACAAAACTGATTCATCTTTTATTGAAAAATGTAGATTTCCGTTTGACGGATCAACTGATTGACTATATACTCGAAATCGTCGAGTGGCTTATTCCTTTCTATATTCAGCTAATCATACAGGAACTGAAATTTGTTTCGCGAGAAAGAAATAGTAAAGAAATTTCCAGGGACACGATCGATCTGGCGTTTGACGAAATGTTAGACCAACGGCATCATTTTGAACACTGGCATGATCGACTTCGAAAAACGTTGAAAGGAAACGATTATAATTTTATCAAAGAACTATTGAACATTGTCTCGGAAAATGGAACCATAACCTCGAATGAAATCTATAATATTGCTGTTAAATACAAATTAGAAAATACGTATAAAGTACTTGTTGGCGCATTGGTCTATGATGGTTACATCAATAATCATGATGATGCCCATGTCTATCGTTACAATTCTCCGATTTTAAGAATGTGGTGGAGGAAAAATGTCGCGAATTGATTTTCCTAAAATTTATAATCCCGCAAACCAGACCCCGGAAGAACTCATTGAAAATTTTGTGGTACGAATAAAGCTGTTTCAGGATATATTTGAAGATATCAAAACTTCATCTATGAAATATCCTGAACAGCATTACATTATTCAGGGAATTCGCGGATCTGGTAAAACGACGCTTTTACGGCGCATCGCTTATGAAATCGACAGGGAAAAAGAGCTTCGAATACGATTAATCCCGATTGTTTTCAATGAAGAACAGTATAATATCAGCAGGCTCTTTAAATTATGGGAAACCACGGCTGAATACCTGGAAGAATCAGACGACGTGAAAGGTCTATACGATGAGATGCGAAAATTCGAAATGGACGATGATTACGAGCGGCGTTGCTTTCAGTTGTTGGAAGATACCCTGAAAAAGCTTAACAAGAAGATGATCCTGTTCATCGATAATATCGATGAAATGTTGAATAAGTTTTCCAAAATCGAACATCATCGGCTGCGGGAAATTTTTATGCAGTCGCCGGAATTACGAGTGATTGGCGCTTCGTCCGCGAGTCTTGAATTTCATTATGATTATGGCAAGCCGTTCTATCAGTTTTTCCACATGCCGCATCTAAAAGGATTAACTGCCGAAGAAACGAAAATACTGCTGCTAAAATTGGGAGAGCACTATAAACGGGATCGCGTTAAAGAAATTGTGGCAAAACAACCCGGTCGCATCGAAGCACTAAGGCGGATCACTGGAGGCGTTATACGCACGATTGTCATTCTGTTTGATATTTTTGTCGATGATACCAACGGCAACGCTTTTCTCGATCTGGAAAAAATATTGGACAGTGTGACGCCATTATATAAACACCGCATGGATAAGCTTCCGAAGCAACAGCAGGAAATTATCGATTTTATCGCGTTGAGCTGGGATGCGGTCAGTACTCGTGAAATTGCCCAAAAAACAAGACTGGAAAGCAAGGCTGTTTCAGCGCAGCTTAAGCAGTTGGAGAAGTACAATATTGTTGAAAAGGAAAAAACAGACACTAAAAATTACCTGTATCGCATCCACGAGCGATTTTTCAATATCTGGTATCTTATGCGCCTCGGCAGAAAATGGGATGAGCGGCGAGTTCGCTTTTTTGTGGAATTTCTGCAAATCTGGTGTGACGAGGAGGAGCTGAAAAAGCGCGCCAAAAAGCATGTGCAGGCATTGAAATCCGGAGTGTGCCACGAAAAACATGCGCTGTTTATGACGGAAGCTCTGGCACGAACACAGTTGAAACGCGATTTACAACATGAACTCATCGCGACGACCAGGATGTCGCTGGAAAACGCACATTCAGAGTT
>WJJN01000302.1 GCA_014729735.1 Candidatus Zhuqueibacterota bacterium | reverse complement strand
CATTTTTGCAACGCCCCGAAGTCCCTCCGGTGTATAACGGATTGCGCCAACTGCCTGCTTGGCTTCGGCTGCTGTTTTGATGCGCGGGCACATAATTCCCTCTGCGCCGTAATCCAGCACCCGGTGAATTCGTTGCCGTTCGAAACCTTCCACCCGAATAATGGGAGCCGCTGTTCCATGCTCCAATGCCTGTAATTGATACAGCACGTCTTTTTCCGTGCCTGCGCCATGTTCCAAATCGATTAACACCCAGTCAAAACCAGCCAATCCAACCATTTCTGCAGCCAGTGAAGACCCCAAATTGAGCCAGCAGCCTAAAACTGTTTCTCCGCGCCTGATTCGTTGTTTTAAGTTTTTCATCGATTTTCCTTATCTTTAATCTATAGCGTACAATCCAATATTATGATTTTATATTAAATCAAATCCTCTCTTGGAGGCGTGAATGTTTCCAGCATGATAGCGGTTTCATCTCCGATGACTTCAATACTGTGTGGAACATCCGGTGGTATGATATAACCGCTGCCAGGCGTCAGAATTTTCTCATCATCCCCGATTTTCATGCGTAGCGTTCCCTGGATCACATTTCCGGTCTGCTCGTGAACGTGCTCATGTTCCGGGGCTTTTGTACCTGGTTTCAATTCCATTCTGACATTCATAATTTTCCCGGACCACACCTGTTTCCGCCGCATATTGTCATCCATCACAATCCAGTCGAGCTCATCCCAGTTAAAAAATGTGCCACGTGTTTTCATGGGATTCTCCTTTAAAATGACTAATTTTTTTCCAGTGCCTTTAGATTTACCGTTACCGGTGTTTGCAAAGTGATGATGTTTCCGGCAAATTGCCTGAACTCGTTCATATTATTGACATATCCGGCTCTTTTCCACGCGCCGAATGCGACAAAATTATATTTTAACACCTTTCCCGGTACCATTTTATCTTCAAATAAATAATAATAATTTTTATCATCTTCGGTAGAAGAAAAATTATCCGGTACATCGAAATAAAGTCCGAATCCCATGTCACCGATATCATACATCGCTTGATTGTGCCACAACAGATACAACCCTTTACTGGAATCTGCCTGATAGTGCATATTCTCCTCTTTTTTCATGCCGGTGCCGATACCCGCCTCAGGACTCGCAGAAATTTCGAGAACTGCTATTTCATCATGAATCTGTGTTTCAAAATGATGTGCATAAATCGTAGCGGTGCGGGTGACATTAAACGTTCCGATATCATTATGCCAGTTTTCCTTTTTCATTTCCACGATGGAGCGCACCGGTCCTGACACAACGACACGGCAATTTAATGAGCCTGAAGATGGTTTGAAAACCTCGGTTTCCGTCTTCAATGCGACGCCACCCAATCCAACCGTTGGTCCCACGTGCAGGATATCCATTCCCAGTTTGCTATCCACATGATAATTATAAATCTGCTTATTCGATTCATTGTAAAAAGTCTTCAATCGCAGTCCGGGATTCGATTTATATTTGCCAAACATATCGATGACGAATGGTCCGTAAGATCGATAACCGAACAGCTCCGATTCCCAGCCTGGCATATCCGTAGCATCAGTGAACCGTGATTGCTGGGGCCACGCTTTAAAACTGTTGTAAAAGCGGATTTCATATTGCCGCGTTTCTCCTGCTTTTAATGAGGATAGAAATACAATCTCATCCGCCTTTGTTCCGTCACCATCCAGATCATCCACTTGATAAAGCGGCATCTCCCCTGTTTCCACATCATATACACGAAAATGCCCCGTTTCCACGAAATTCATTTCGCCGAGCTGAAACTCAGACACCGGCACGATGACCGGGACATTTTTAAGAGATGTATTAACAGGATTAGTAACTTCCACCGGCAGCCGTTTCGACCATTTCAATTCCGGGACTCCCGGAAATGAAGAACTATCATTCTGGCTGTTCTGATTACAGCCAGTCACGAGAATAATGATACTCATAAATACAAATAGCTTCTTCATATGTTAACCTTTCTTTGAGTTTGAATAAACAAGTTTCAATTGAATGCGTCTCTATTGAATTTGTCAATGACAAACAAAATTTTTCATTTCAATCCTGTTAAAAATAATCCCACGGCAGCATGAATGGCTCTGTTTCGGGAAACAGTACTTCCAATAATTCGAGACATTCGCTGTTCGAAGATTTCGCATCTGTGTGATCCAGTAGATCCCGGATTGTCCAGTAACCGATGAGATTCCGGCTGAAATACCGCAAATCGGTATCAAGCCAAAATCCTGCTGTTGAATCATTCGCAGCCGGCGTGCATGATTTTAGCTCGCCGTCATCAAACAGCAATTGTACCGGTTGATCACACGCAATTTTTAATTTGCCTGAAAATGTATTGAATTTCGATGTCTGCAATCTCTCATTGAAAAGTGGTTTGAGATTATTTATCAACTGGCACAAATCGATAACTGCCACCATTCCCATGCCTTCGCCCTCTCCGAACGACCGGATTTTCAATTCTGATCCGAGACTACGGACATGCCTGACGAATGGCATCTGCGGTGACATTTTGATAATCAATGGCTCGTTGGTTGGCTTCTGTTTCAGAATTTCACTTAGCAATGCAAGCGACGCATCCCGCTCTGCTGTCATTGCTTCCATAACAGCGAATTTATTGCCGATATGATCCCAGGTATGCGCGTATCCCGCCAGTTTGCCTTTCGAATCGGTGATCACAATAAGTAAATCCCGTTGATTGATTTTGCATTCCATGTATCGTGTATTTCTATCGATTACCAGATGACAATGTCTCATATTTGCCTGATACAATCGAAGCATCTCCGGAATATCATCTACCTGAAATTGCCGGACATGAAACCGTGCCTGTTCCGGAACATGACTGGTATCCAGCAGTTCCAGTTGATAATTGCGCATCCCTTCGAGATATCCGAATTTGTGATAATAATTCGGAATACCGAACAACACAGTAAGATCGAAATTATGTCCTTTCATGTACTCCACTGCCGATTCCATCAATACTCTGGAATAGCCTTTTCCGCGACATTCGGGCACAGTCAGTACATCGCCGATACCTCCCATTTTGACGACAGCAGGACCAAACCGAACCGGTCGCGCCACAATAGTAACCGCGCTAACGATGCGGTTATCTTCTTTTACGATCCGCACATGCTCCGGCTTGAACCAGGGATCCATTTTATGAAATCGCATCCGTTCTTCATAAAAAAAATAGTAACTGGCACGCCGGAATACTTTGCCCCGGAGATCAGCAATTGCCTCCAGCTCTTTTTCATTTTGAGGATAAGTCACTTGCATATTCATTTCCTGTCGTAATTTGGTTCTCGACAACTATTTTTTGGACCGGCAAAGCCGCAATCCCAGATAAGCGGACTTGAACTCATGATGGTCCCGGTTCCGAAAGCTGACCCGTAGATTTTCCGCGATCGAGAACCAGCTTGCACCGCGAAACATCCGGTGCCCGCCCCGGTCAGGACCCACGGGATTCGTCTGTGGTTCCGACGGATATTTATGATAGCGCGTCCAGGTCCATTCATACACATTTCCGCTCATGTCGTATAAGCCCAGTTCATTCGCACTTTTCTGCCCAACCGGGTGCGTGGTCTCTTTGGAATTTTTCACATACCAGGCGACTTTGTCCGGATTATCAGATCCGCTGTAAATTGTTTCTTCTGCCTTGTTTCCACCGCGTGCAGCATATTCCCATTCGGCTTCGGTGGGCAGGCGGTAGCCATTCGCGGAAAAATCACAGCTTACATTTTCACCGTCGATTCGATAGCACGGTGCTAAGCCTTCGGCTTCACTTTTTTTATTACAAAACTCCACAGCATCATACCAGCTCACATTTTCCACCGGCAAATTATCTCCTTTGAACTTCGACGGATTATCGCCCATAATATCCTGCCACTCCTTTTGCGTGACTTCATAGGGGCTCAAATAAAAGTCTGACAATGTGACCTCGTGAACCGGAACTTCATCTGCTTCGCCGATCCCGTTCGTATCTCCCATCTGAAAAGTCCCCCCTTTAATGAGAATCATATCTGCCGCGTGTACAAAATAAGGAATTGTAACAAAAATTACAAGTGCAAAAAACACAGAAAACCGTTTCATCATTTCACCTCAAAAAAAGTTATTAATTATTTTGCAAGATTTTTATCAATAAAATTAATTCCCATTTTTATAATATGTTCTTTTCTACCTTTGGGAACAGCATAGTAAAATGCCCGGTACGGTGAATTCATAGCCCGTTCAAAACCACCGGAATTTCCCATCAACTTCAGCCACTTGATCTTATCCGCAGGTATTAAAATTCCGTACCCCATTCCGTTTCCCTGATGCATTCCCAAAATCAGCCAGCCTTTGTAGCTTAACGGATTCGGTTTTCCCCATTCCGGTCGATAATATGAATTGTCATAGAATGGGTAGAGTTCGCTTTGATTTATCGGCTTTTTGTTTGAGCGATCGCTTGTTGTGTCCGGCAGTGAGCGTTTGATTTCGAACCATTTTTCCGCGCCATAAATAACGTAATCACCACCCGGACCGGCACGGTCATAGGTGTGACCATAATCATTTAATATATGATAATTCATTTCAACAAAGGGAGTTCCTTTCGTGACTGCCACATCCTCGACCCGGGTGCCGTAATCGAGTCGGACTGTTTTCCGATGGGAATTGTCCTCCACAATCTCTGCGTTTTTAAGCGTATGAAAATACGGATCACGCGGGTGATGCCGGGAATCGAACTCACCGATTTTTCGATTTGTTTGTTTACAATAGAACTCAATCAACTTGTCTTTGCCATCCTTAGCCCTGCCGTAAGTTACCCGGATCAGTCTGTTTTCGAGAACGATGTGATATTCATCCTGTCCGGTTTTTTCGATGTTCACGCTGCCCCAATCTACGGATTGAGAACAACTCAGCATCATAAATATTAAAGAGAGAAAAAGAATCGTTTTAATTTGATAATGTTTGAACATGAGAATCTTATTTTTATTTTTTAAGTTAAAATTCTAAAATGAAAATAGCAATCCTGTTCTGAAACCACAGATAACCCTGATTTGCAGGATACAAAATCTGTGTCATCTGTGAAATCTGCGGTTATTCTTTAATTTTGAATTAACACTTAAAAGAATCCGTGTTGCTCCGTGGCTAAAATAAATCATTGTCCCCTTTTTTCAGATTCCCTGACACTGTTATCATCCCTGCTGAATCCGGTTCTGAAGTAGTCCATCCATCCGCGAATTTCACTTGATTGGCGATTTCCCCTTTCATCCGGAATGACCAACGTTTTTTAGTCTTTGAATGGACGGTCAATTTCACCGGCTTCCCTGATTCGATTTCCCCGGAAACCGTCACTCCATGAGTCGCAAGAAGACCGTTAAATTTCGCTTTTTCTAATTTCGATGGAATTGCAGATAGCAGTACTGCGCCCTGCTCGTCGATTACCTGCACGAACATGGCATTTATGGCATAGACAAAAGCTCCCGCGCCTGACGTCAGCCATGGCAAAAATGCACCATAGTCCGGATGATAGTGTTCGTTTGGAGCCATGAATGCGGTGATGGATTTCGGAGCCTGGTTCAGGACATCGTATCCTTTGTCTGCCAGCCCCTGGTAAAAACAGATCGTTGCCAGCCGTCCGACCTGCCAGATCCAGTTATATGAAAAGACCTGCTCACTGGAAGCATTCTTTTTGGCGTTTTGATATACACCCCAGGCGCTGTGCATGGTATTTTTCACACGTTGACTATTTTTTTCAATGGAGAAGGGAAAAACCATTCCCAGATGAGCTGTTTCTGTTGGAATATCCACATCATCTGAATAGCGGTAGGCATTTCGCTTTTCATCAACCGGCAGATTTTGTCTTAATTCACTTGCCAGATTCCGCCAGTTTACACGCATATGTTCATCGATGTTGAGCAGTTCTGCAGCCCGGGCTGCATTTTCCAATGCCCGAATGGTGGCGCAGGCAGCAAATATGCTGTTCTGCGCAGTGATTACGTGCTCGCTGACATCAGCGATTGAACGGGTGATCAGCTTTCCATTTTCCGCGCGGATCAGAACATCGTGAATCATCCATCCGGCACAGCCTTTTATCACCGGATAGAACCGCTCCAGATCTTTGAAATTTTTCGTGTACAAATAATAGCGCCAGGCTTGCTCCGAAATTTGCCCGTGACGGAATTGTTCATCCACCCAATGACCGTAAGGCGCGCTCTCCTCGCCGGTTTCCGTAACTTCCCAACCGAAATTGGTTCCTCTGCCGGCGCTCCGCAGTCTGGCATGTGGTAATGTCAGTAATCGATAGTTTGGAATATGTTCTGCCAAATCCGCATGATTGCTGGAAATCAAGCCCATAAACGGATAAAATTCATCGTGAAAAGTCCTGCCTTCCCAATGCGTGCTCAAATAGCCGGGCGGAACTGTCCACGGACTGGCATTGCATCGTAATGTATATAAACAGGATTTTCTCAACGCTTCAAGTTCCGGGTTGCTAATTTCGATAGTACTGGCAGCCCAGAAATTTTGCCATTCCTGCTCATGTTCTTCGATAAAAGCCAGTACCTGTTCGTATTCCGGGAAATGACCGTATTTCAGACGATCACCTAAAACCAGCCAAAACCACAACTCGGTGGATTCTCCCTGCTGCAATTCAATCGAATGAGTAAATACTCCCCCGGTTTCCGTATCCCGGATGATTCCCATCGGATAGCGTCCGATATGCACTTCCCCCAGATGTTTTTCGATTTCATACTGCACGCTCAAGCTTTCCCGTAGATGCGGCGGACGTTTGGCTAAATCCTGTTCCAGAGAACGTGTTCCCTCCACATTGCCAAATCCCAGATCATCCGGATGGGGACGGCGAATGTGCAATCTCGTACCAGTCGCCAATCTACCTTCGGCATCTCCGAATTGATATGCCAATTCAAACTCTAATTGATGGCTCTTTTGAGAGGAATTTGTAAATGTGGTGTGAAAAACAAGCATATTTTTTGTCAAACAGACAAGGCTTTCAGTTTGCTCGGTAACTGTACCGTGCTCTATTGTTGAAATTACTTTTCCTCGATTATAATCCATCCGCTGCGTCCAGTTGTCATCTGTGGTTTCTTTCCCGTTGATTTTGAGGGATCGCAACAGCCTGCCGAAGCGCACCAGCGGAATGGTCGGACCGATCAACTCCTCCGGGGGCACTCTGGGAATTCGGATATCAGCGCTTCGGGCGTCGCTCAATCGCCTTCCTGCCCAGAAAATAGTTCGATTCACTTTCTCTGCTTCAGGACAGTAGCCATTGTGATAGCCTGTCGGTCCGACAGTCGTGGTTACTTCGCCATTGCCGAGAAACGGTGAATTGTATTCCGAATCCGTATGACTCACCGTAAACAATTTCTGATGTTCATCTAATGTGGCGTTGGCGATTGGGAGACCGGCAACGGTAACTAGCATAAACAGGCTCAAAAACT
>WJJN01000301.1 GCA_014729735.1 Candidatus Zhuqueibacterota bacterium | reverse complement strand
TAAATCTGGATTACCGAAAGCAATAAAATTTTGCTGCCAGCGACTACTATTTATGAATTTGTTCCCCTTATCCAGACAGATTTTTAACACAGCCGCGCTTGGCGATAAAGAAATCGTGTATTCTTCGATCAAGTATCTGCCCTCGTCATCAACCAGTGCGGCAAAGGGCAGATAATGCAAAATATTATGGGGAATGATCACCAGGTGTTCGATACCATTCAATTTTTCCTCGACCGGCTTAATTAGCATATTATAAAGTTGCCCGGACATGAGCTCCACAGAAAGCTGCTTATCCATGGCATCGCGATAATCCTCCACCAATGCGTTCAGAACCGAATCGGATTGTTCTATAATAGCCGCATGGACGTCGTTTTTCGTAACTCCCCAAATCAATAATTTATCTTTTGAAATATAGTATTCCAAATACGCCACACTATCTTGTATCGATTCCTGAATTTCTTCAAAACTATCCGGATCGACGGTCATCATTTCTGCGAGCTCTGCATTTTCGGATTTCAATTTAACAAGATAGTCTGCATATTTCTGGCGCAGACTGGACAACGAATCTTCAAGGACGGCAAGACGCTCCTGTTCCGGGAAAGTAAGTTTTTCCAGTCTGGAACGCAACTGTGCGACTGCTGATTGTGACGCTGCGATCTGCTCCTGGATTTCTCTGCCTTCGGCGACCAGTTCATCACTCATTTCCCCGCGAAATGAGATCGAGCGATTTGCCAGCATATCCAGAAAATTTCTCGATTTCGCCCGCTCCACGATCTCCAGCGCTTTTCCTTTTTTTCCCATACGTAGTAGCAGCACGATCAGATCGTTATAAACATCGAGTTTGTTATCTATAAATCCGGATTTGAATTCCTCGACCTTGATTCGCGAACGCATTTCTTCGATTACATGCATTGCTTCGATAAAATAAACTTCAGCAGAATCGAGCTTGTCTTGCGATTCGAAAACCTGTCCTTGCGCCCGCAGCGCACGCCATTCGATATCCTGGATGAGCAAATATTGCGACTGCTCCGCCGCCTGCTTTAACAAGTCCAGAGCTTGCATGTGATCGTTAATTGTGAAATACGTCAGTCCCAGTTCATATAAACTTTGAGCAACGTTTCTGCTGTCATTGATCTCCCGGCTCAATTGATATGCTTTGTTCAGAAATGTCACTGCAGAATCCGGTTTCCCGCTGCGGGAATAGACGCTTCCTAGGTTGCGATAATCATATGCCAAACCTCTCTTGTAATCGACTTCCATATCGATTGCCAGCGCTTTTTCAAATTCATCCCGGGCAAGGGACAAATTGTTATTAGAAAGATGGATAAGACCAATATTCTTGTGGATAGTTGCCTGATCTTTCATGTCGTCGATTTTCTTCGCCAATTCAAGTGCCCTGTTCTGGGCGTCCAGAGCATCCACGGTCTGCCCTAAACTACGGCGGATCAGTCCCAGAGTGGAAAGCGCCATTGCCTGTAATTTCTCGCTTCCAGTCTCCATGAATCGTTGCAATGCGCTATTTTGATACTGCATTGCTTCCTGATATTCATCCTGTTTCCACTTGATATTAGCAATGTACTGCTGCGACAGCGCGATTTTGCTTTGATCGTCTGCCTCTTCTGCCAGCGTGAGCGCTTTTCGCTGATATTCCAGAGCGTTCCGGTAATCCGCCATCTTTTCATACGCTAATCCCATATTCTGCAATGCGTCGATTTGGTTTATATCATCACCTTCTTCTTGAAATAAATCCAGCGCTCTCTTTTGATCTTCGATTGCACGCAAATAATAATCCAGATGGGTCAAATAAATTCTGCCACGATCTTTCAAATTCGTCGCCACGCCGAGCATATCATCGATTGCCTGATACATCTGGATAGAGATGCCGTAATTTTCAATCGCAGCCTCATATTGGAGATTTTTCTCATAAAGTAATCCCAATTGATTATAGGCTTTTGCCAGCGCTTTCGCCGGTGCTCTTCGCCGGATGTAATCGATATATTTTGCCTGATACTTTGCAGCTTCGCTATACTCCTTTTTTCGATCGTAAAAAACAACAAGATATTGATAGCTCTCGCTGACTTTCCGAGCGTTGTTACTCGATTCGGCATCCTCTAAAATTTGAGTCTGAAAATCAATCGCTTTTTGATAATTCTGACCGTTTACCGCTGTCTGAATAATTAGCCGGCGAAGGCGCTCCACATATTGATCGGCGCCCAACTTTTCTGCCATATTCAACGCCTGCTCGTAGTCCCGCACGGCATCGGTCCAGTCCTGTTCCTCATAAGAAACATTTGCCAACCGCACCTGACGTTCAAACTGCTCTACCGCAAAACGTTTTTGCTCCTCGTTCGTCATTCCCTCAAATCCCACTAACTGGTAACCTGCCCAATCTCGATACGAATTTTGTTCCGATCGCATTCGCTCTTGCGCTAGCGAAAGTGCTTGTGCCGGTGAGTTCTCTCTCAGATATTCATAAAAATAAGAGTAGAATCTCTTCTCCGATTCCGGATTCATCGCCCACAGCTTATATAGAATTGTCGGTGTACCTGCATAAAAAATCGCCCTGTTGAAACTGGAAAACTTCGTAGCACTCGCTTCATCCATCAAAATATCCGAATTCAATACTGCAAGATTTGCCTTCATATCGAACGAATAAATATTTTTTTCACTAATTTCCACGTCGCTCGGCAGCAGGATTTTGGTCATTAACGGATCCACATCGTGCCAGTCGATTCGGAGCTTTAAATGCAAAATATCGCAATCCTCGATCTTATGTCGAATTGCCGTCGGATCATTATTCGGGATCACCGTAAAACCATTTGATTGCACAGCGCTTTCCAGGCTTTCATTATCTACAATAAATATCCGATCACCGGCGATTTTCCGTTTTTGATAAATATAATAGTAACTCGACATGCTGGGAATGTTCACGGCGTAATATTTTTGCTCATTTAAATTGAAAATGAAGCTGAACGGAATTTGGTATAACTCCTCATCAGATACGATGAGTATTGTCTGATAATTTTCATAAAAATTTTTCAATGGTGTAATAAGACGATCTCTTAACTCCATTGCAGCAGCAGGAACTTTTCCGTTTGGCGCCGGATTTTGAACAGCTTCCCGGAAATCCCCAACAAGCCTGTTAATTTTCTCCCTGCCAACAGGCAAAATCTCTTTTTGAACAGAATCACGGTCGATTAGCCATACATAAGTGCGGTTTTCGGTAACAAAATAATTCAGCAAACCGGTATCGGTATTTAATATGTTCTGAAAAGCTGTGATCGAAACAGGATTTACGCGAACCATGGACTCCAGCTCCGGATCCTCTTCCTTCATTTCAGTGAGCAGCTTTGAATATTCCGCAATGCGCTGCTGCCTTCGCTCTTCCAACTCATCAATATTCTGTTCATCGACTTCCGGAGCATTTCGTGCAGAGCGAATCTGCTCTTCCAGTTCTGAAATAAGGCGGTTATCGTCACGTGCCAACCCAAGGTAATTTTTATGCCATTCTTTCTTCAACAGTATTTTATGTGTACTGAATAAATCAAGATACTCCTTTGCACGCATTTTTTCCGTCAACTCCAACGCGTATTCAGGATCATCTCGTTCGAAAAATCGAACTGCGCTTTCAAATAATTGTCTCGTTTCCCGTGCATAAAATTGAGTATAATGAAACCGCTCCTGCCTCAAAATACCTGTTAATACATCTATTGCCTCCCGATAATAAAATCCGGAGCTCCTGCGTGCACCAAGCCATTCCCGCTGTTCATCTGTAAATGGCTCAAGCAGGACTGCAACCGCAGCATTTGTACGCCACAGCATATCTGAATAATTATTGCGAATTGACAGATTTCTGGCTTGGTTAAATGCTATGTACGATTCTCGATATTCCCTTACGTTCAGATACAGATAACCCAAATTTTGATAAAGGACAATAGATTCCAGCATGTAATTTTGTTCACGAGCAATGACCAATGCTTGCTCATAAAATTCTTCCGCTGTTGCATACTGTTCGATGCTGATCCCGTAACCCGCGATTTTTCTGTCCACACCCCCGCGAAGTGAATCCGGTATCTGAACGCCATTCAAAAAATACATATTGCCGAGCAGATTCAACAACTGCACTTTTTCGCGCTGAAAACCGATGTCATCGGCTGTCGAATATAATTCGAGTCCGTACTTTAAATTTTCAACAGTTTTTTGAAAAGCAGCCTGATTTGTACGATACTCACCCGAAGATGACATTTTTTGATGAAGCACACCCAGTGCGCCGAGATTGATAATATTGGAAATAATACCGGCGGTTAGATTTTCCCCTTTGCAAATAGTCAACGATCTGGCAAAATAATCCAGTGCCTGATTGTACTTTTCACTTCGATAATAAAAATAGCCGATATTATTCAGAAAAATGGCTTCGGCGAATTTATCCTTTCGCTCGCGATAAATCGTTAACTTCTTTTGATGATATTCGATCACTTTCTCGTAGTTTGTCTGCTGAAGATACGCATCTGCCATAATAGAATAGACCAGCGCCGTTTCCTCGTCCGTAGTAAAGCCCTCAATAGCTGTGGATTCTCCGGCACCGATAGGTCCAAGATCATATACCGGAAACTGCCAGCCAAGAATCCCGATCTTGATCCAGTTGGGTTTGGACTGAACCACGCGTATTCTTCCACTTTTAAGTAGCGCAACCGCTTTCTGAGCATAGCGAATCGCTTCCTCTTCATCATTTAAAAGTTGGTAATTATATGCAATATTTCGGTATGATTTTTCAACTTCGTTCCAGAGCTTGAGTCCTTCCTCTGTTTCAACCGCTTCGCGGAAATATACAATGGATTCATCATACTCACCTGCCAACTGATATAAAAACGCGAGTCGTTTGGTATTCAGCAGCACTTGTCCCGATTCTCCCAATTCGCGGTATAGTGTTGCAGCCTTCTTCAGATAGTTAGCTCCCCGCTCGAAATCCTCTAAAACCAGTGCGCATCTGCCCATCCTCTTATAAATTTCAGCTTCAAAATCTTTGCTAATAAAGGTCGAATCATATTTGATTTTTTGGTGATAATAGTGGTACGCGCGTTCATATCCAAACTCTTCCAGATTGTAATAATTATGCGCCAGATTAAGCGCCAGCTCGCTTTCCAATTGCGGTTCTTCAGTTTCATCATTCAACGCAATTGCAGTGGTCAGCGCATCGATGGCTTTTTCATACCACCGTTCCGGAGGTTTTTCTTTCTGAAATGTGATGAATTTGAACAGAGAAACCAGCGGCGCGCTGATTGCGTTCAACGATTTTGTTAAAAAGCCGGTCTCTTTTGTGCGCTGATAATTTTCGTATTTTTCAATGACTTCATAGTTATAACTGAGTGCAAGATAAGCCGGTATCAGACGATAATTCTTTTCCAGCGCTTCTTCGATAGTCTCATTTGACTTTTTGATCAGAGCGTAGTTCAAATCATCAATTTTCCTGCTGCGCTCGCTTCTCTCCGTGGCTTTGTATGAATAGCAGAGCCCGAGAACATACCTGGAAACTTCATCTTCCGGATTTTTCTCAAGTTTAGTAGTATACATTGTCACGGCATCATCGAGACGGTTCATGCGCGACAACGTAAAGACGAGTCCGCGATGTGCCTCAAGATTTCCTGGCTGTAACTGAACAACGCCGTAATATCGTTGATATGCCAGCGGGAAATCGCCGCTATTTCGAAGCCGTTTTGCTGTGGTCAAATAAAAATCGATTAGCTGCTCCTTGGCTTCGACGACATACAGACCGCCATCCACATCGCCGAAATCCCGAATAATGGAATTTAAGCGGTTGATCGCCAGCAAGTCCTCGTTTTTCCGAATATAAGTTTCTGCTTTCAATAATTCCGCCTGCGCAATCTCGCGGCGCTGCTCCGGGTAACTACGAGCAACAAGAGAGAACTCGACAATGGCTTTGTCATATTCTCCGTTTGCTAACAGCAGTTTTCCCATATTTGTTTGCGCTCGCGCCGCAAGTCGGGGATACGCAGAATATTTTTCAATAATGCTGCGATTCGCCGCAATGGATTCATAAACATCTTCCGCATGCGTTGTCTCCAAAATTCTCGCCAGTGCCAAATTAACCCACTTCTCCTGCTCCGGATATTTATCGATTATTTTTAAATATGAATCGATGGCATCTTCGGGGCGCCCGAAATCATCGTAAATTTTAGCAATTCTGGAATGAGCAATGGCACAATATTCACGCTGCTGCGGATATGATTCAGTTAGATTTTGATAAGATGATAACGCACTAAAAATGTCTCCGGTGAAGGCGTAAACCTCGCCGAGCATCATTTGATATTTCGCTGCCAGTGAGTTAAATGTGTCGAATTCTTTCTTCAGCGATTTTATTTCCGCTATTCTTTCGCTCAGATAACCTGTATCATCCCTGTGTGTCTGTAAGTTATAACTCAGCAGCTCCCAGCGCACCTTCCCGCCGATCTCTTTTTGCAATGCGTCTTCTTGTAAAATCTGCTTAAAGATGCGAGTCGCTGACTCAACGTCGTTCAACAGGATATGGGACCGGGCAATTTCAAGGCGTGCCATCATACTCCAGGTTGCATCTTCAGGGAAAAAGTCGAGCACACGTTGAAATGCAAGCAACCTGTAATAATGAAATTCAGTCTCATTTAGGGATGATTTGCGCTCAAAAACCGAAATGTTTTCAGGAATGTAATAATATAATTCGGCGAATTGATATTGAAGAAACGCATTTTCTTGACGGGGGATTGGTCCATCCGCTCGCACCTGCCAGATGTCCATATTATCACTGCGATCGGAGCAGAATTGTATGAAATTAGTGTGTTCCCAGTGTGGGATATAATCGTAACTGCCTTGAGCCAGCAATTGGAATTCCGTAAAATCCTTTAAACTATATTTCCATATATTTCCCTGATCAGACGGATTAATTATACCATCCCCATTTGTATCTTGAAAATAGCGGGTAAAAACAATCGAAGAGTCCGCCGGATTCCAAGATGGAAACGCATCGAGCGCATTTCCGGATGTGAGTGCGATTATGTTCTTTTCCTGATATTCACTGTCGCGCAGATTTTCCGGCGGAGGTACATCGATAAGAAATAAATCACCACCGCTATTGCTTCCGTTTCGAAACGAAATAAATGCAATCTGCTTGCCGTCAGGTGACCAGGTTGGGTTGATCCCCCCGTAACGGGTTAGTTGATAAAATTTCTTTTTTCGCGTGCTATATAGCCAGATATTATTTTGACCATCACGGTCTGAAGTGAATGCGATCATTTTTTCATTGGGCGAGAAAGCAGGTGCGTCGTCCTGCCCCAGGTAGTTTGTGATTTTTCGGGGCTTTCCAACAATGGTAAAAATATCACGGCGTGTATTGATATTAAGCTGCCACAGATCTCCTGCAGCGTCTTCTCTTTGCGATACGAATACGAGTTTCTTTCCATCCGGGTGCCAGCATGGATAAAGGTCATCCGCCTGATGCGTAGTGACCTGAATCGAACGTCCTCCCTGTAGTAATTTCACCCAGATATCCATATTGCCGCTTCGCTTGGAAGCAAAAGCAATCCAGCGACCATCCGGCGAGAGCGCAGGCATCATATCCGTCTCCGGATGTGTCGTAATTTGTTTGAATTGCTGCTGAATATCAAAAGAATCACTCTGTTTCTCGACCTTTGCTTCCGTTTTCTCGGAAGATCGATTCAGAAGTGCGCGAGGACTACAGGAAAAAAGAGCAATGATGAATAGGGTGAAAATATAATTTTTAAACAACCGCATTCTTTGAACGTCCGAATTATACCGATTCCATCGCTCAAAGCAATGGAATCGGTCTGTTTGACAAATTTAAAGTGTATATTCCTCTACTAATCCGAGCCTTTCTTTACCCAGGATCCATCTTCCAACTGGATCAGCGTTCCGGGAGCTGACTCTTCCTGCCAGATTTTTGCAAAAACAGAAGCCACTCTTTCTGCTCCGGCTTTGGCAATATCTTCATTGACCTGCATCGCCCGTTCCATAATAACCTTACGGTCCTGATTTTCTGCAGCCACAATCTGTTCCACCCGTTTCCGGTAGTCAGCATCTTTATTTAGCTTTTCGGCATTTCGAATTTCCAGAAATCCGTTGTTATTTTCTCCAACAACCATATCTTCTTTAAATTCATCGATATCGTCTTTATTGAATCTCCGGTTCTGCACTGCCGACAGAACTTTTTTCTTTTCTTCAGACATTGCAGGCGCTTTGCCTGGAGATGTAGATCTCACCGAGGTGATTGTCCATGAATCCTGTTCAATTTCTTCATAGGTTCCGATCACCTGATTTTCCAGCGCAGTCTTTTCACCGGTAATTTTAACTTCTGGCGCTTCTACGCTGCAACCAGCAATAAACACCATAAAGATTAATAAGATGAAATTTGCTTTTCTATTCATAATATGGGAGCACGCGCTCACTTTCACCTCCTTCTAAATTATTATCTATTATTACTTCATTTTATAAAAAAATTAAGCCAAATGCAAGTGAAAATTACTACGTAGATTAAACAAAAAAATCCGACTGCAATCGATTTAAAATCACAGCCGGAAAAGTTGTTACAGCAATATTATTCTTCTATTTTTTATGCTTGCCAAATCGGAACAAGCTGTTTAATATTCTTGCAATCGCCGTGATCAAGACTGTCATCTCAAGAATCGGCTGTTCAATGCGCTTCTGGATGTCCTCTTCAAAATTTTTAACATTAACCGCTGTGTCTCTCAAGGCATCCACTCCGGTCTCTACCTTCAGCGCCTGCCGTTCCACCGAACTAATCACTTTCCTGACATCATTCAAAATAATGACTATATCATGAGTAACCGGTACTATTTGTTGTCGGGTCGTATCCAGAAATTTCTCCGCTTCTTTTGATGTCCGGCGGACTTGCAGCAGAACAATCAACATGCCGATAACAAAAACGACAATGAAAACTGCAATTATGACCACGCTAATTTCAATTAGCATGACGTAAATCCTCCTGTTAAATGAATCGTATTAATCGAACGACTAACTAACTGCGTTTCTTTCCGGATTTGCCCTTTTTACTAACATCAGGTTTCATTTCAGCGATATTTTCTTCAACCCTGTCTTTGACCGAATCCATTTTTTCGCGGCTCCTGTCCAGCACCTCTTCCGCCAATTTCTTTGCTTCTTTTATTTTCTCATCCGCCTGTCGATGGAGCTCTTCCGCCCTTTTAATACTATCATCAAGAATCTTGTCAGCAACTGCTTTTGCATCATGAATTGTCTTGTCCGTTTCATCTTTCAATTCGCCGGATTTCTTTTTAATCTCTTCTCGTAAGTCTTTTCCTGCTTTTGGTGCATAAAGCAGTGCGAGTGCTGCCCCAACCATTCCGCCGAATAATACCCCCTTAATAAATGATGTGCCGCTTGAAGAATCATTATTTTCTGACATAATTTAACCTCTTTTTTTATTAGTATTATTATTTATTATTATTGCATTCCTTAATTTGCTTTATTAAAAATCCCCCGCTTAAATTGTTTTTCAAATTCCTTCCTTTGTTTGATTAAATTATTCAATCTCTCTCTGGCTTGCGTTAAACGCGGTTTCAAACGAAGAGTCGCCCGGTACATGCGCATTGCCATATATGTATCATTCAATACTTCATAATTAATTCCAAGACCGAAATATGCCGGAGCATACCGCCTATCCAGGTCAATTGCTTTTTTAAGAACCTCAATCGCTTTTTGGTATTCCATCTTTTGATAGTAAATTTTCGCATTTTCCGTCAACTCTTCCGGTGTTTGCGGATCAGGTATCAGCTTCGGATTATAATACGCATCAATGAATCTCTTGGCTCCATTATCCAGTTTATTGACCTGATAACCAAGCCGGAACGCATGCAACGCCTGAGGAATATTGCGGTAATGTTCGAATATTAATCCGTCAAATACATAACGGCTGCTTTTATAGTACATGTTTAATATTAGCTTGATCACATCTTCCTCTTCCTCGGGACTTTCGATATTATCTAGCAAATAGGTAACCGGCTCTTTTACTTTTTTAAATAGCGTCAGATATTGATTGATGTCCGACTGCTCATCATCTGCTGTAAATTGTGCCAATCGATAATACGGTCTGTACAGCCGATTTGGCTTGCTTTCTTCGATCAGTTGATTCATACTGTTAGGACCGCATATATAACAATCAAGTACTTCATATACATCGAACAATTTTATTTCTGCAAGATTTTCCTGAACAGCCTCGCGTTGCAGACGATCGTAAAGTATTTTAAAATCGATTTTATATTTGTCATCTTTTGTGCCGATCAAAATAATATGGTAGCTATAATCATTGTTGTTGAACCACAAAGACGTATGTTCGAAAGTCGAATTGAAAGTCTTTAACAACACTTGAAACTTATCCAGTGCAATCCGTTGGAGGTAAATGTTTAGTGCCACGATGCCACCTGGATTTAAATTTTTCGCACAGTCATCGAAGTATTCTTTAGTATAGTAGATAAAATTCCTATGCCTCTCCGGGTGCAAATAATTTAACACCATGACGTCATATTGTTTTTGTGTCAGATGAAGATAGGTATCGCTGTGATTTGTGATGATATTCACCTGCTGATCGCTTTGCACATTATAATAGATTCTGGAAAAATATTTGGAAAGATGGATTATTTCGCCAGAAGGTTCACAGCAATCGATATGATCGATTTCATAATTTTTTATCGTCGAAATAACTTCTCCGGTGCCAAAACCAGATACAAAAATTCGCTGGGGATACTTACAAAGCAGCATCGGAATATTGCCAAGCAGTCGCTGTCCGATTTTGAAACACTTGTGGTTGCCCGAAAGAACATGTCCGTTTACTTCAAGATTCATCCCATTATGCGAATCATTTTGCACCACCGAATAAACATTATTATTGCCGGTGCGTTCAATTAGTTTTCCATTTTCCGGATTGTTATAATTGTCAAAAGAAGGAAAGAAAAGATAAAAAAGCAATATGATAACATGCAATGGACCGGCAAGTAAAGCCTTACTAACAAGCGTATACCGCTGCGCTTTGAATAGAATTATAGTTGCCAGGACGAAAGTGATGAACGCCAGAGTTATTAACGTACGGATTAATCCCATCAGTGGAATAAGGAGCGTAACTGCAAGCGCGTATCCCGCGATTATGCCGATGAAAAAAGAAGTATAAAAGCTACCTACACGTTTTCCAATTTGTTTGAATTTTGTCAAATAAATTTTAGACATTATCGGAAGCAGTATTCCAAATAAAAATATCGGACCT
>WJJN01000300.1 GCA_014729735.1 Candidatus Zhuqueibacterota bacterium | reverse complement strand
CGTCCCGCAGTTGGACTTTAGTCCAAATTTTGCATCTATGAAAATCAGGTTGAATGAAACGTTGAATGAAACATTATAACAATTCTATTCAAACTTCAACTTCTTCCAAAACCTGAACAATAGCACCGCTGCGACAACCGCAGTGATCGTAAGAATAATCGCCGGCAAGTAATTTCCGTAAAGCCAGAAACCGGTGGCAAACAAAATCCCGTAAATCAACATCAATCCAAAAAAGATGCACACGAGACTGGTAGGTAAATCCCACTGTAATGATAATTCTCCTTTTGTAGATTTACCTGATTTCTGCGCCCATTCGAGCACCCGATTCCAGCCGGGACCTCCGGGGTGCACCAGCCGGTAGAATTCCAGCAATTTTTCCATATTCGATGGCGCAGTAAGCAGAGTGACGCTTATCCAGCCCGTAGTCGTAATTCCAACGCCGATAATGAGTCGCTGCCATTCGATCAAGTGCGGCAGTCCGGTAGCCGGATGAATAATCTCGAAATAGACTGCCACAATAAATGAGATGATCATCGCCGCAATCTCGCTGATCGCGTTGATGCGCCACCAGAACCAGCGCAGTAAAAAAAGCAAGCCTGTCCCGGCACCGATTTGCAGTAGAATATGAAATGCCTGTAATGCGTTTTTCAGGAGCAGTGCAAAAGTCGCACTAAAGATCATCAATCCGACGATGGAGACTCTGCCCCAGAAAACCAGCTCTTTTTCAGTCGGATCAGATTTAATGAATCGCTTGTAAAAGTCATTGACAATATAGGAGGCACCCCAGTTCAAATGGGTGGAAATCGTTGACATCACTGCGGCGATAAGCGAAGCGATGACCACACCCAGTAATCCGGTGGGCAGATAGGTCAGCATTGCGGAATAAGCGAGGTCATTTTTCACGATGTGCGCCGGAAGATGCGGGAACGCGGCTTGCAGAGATTGGATATCCGGGAAGATCACCAGCGATGCCAGCGCGACGATGATCCAGGGCCAGGGGCGGAGCGCGTAATGCGCCACGTTGAAAAACAACGTTGCGCCCATTGCGTGCTTTTCATTTTTCGCCGCCAGCATTCGCTGCGCGATATAACCACCACCGCCCGGTTCGGAACCTGGGTACCATACGCTCCACCACTGCACTGCCAGCGGAATTATGAACACGATCATCATCTGAGACGTATCGCTGAAATCCGGCAGAATGGAAATCTTGTCATTTACGTTCGGATGGGACAAAAGCGCGCCCAGGCTTTTCACTTCCGGCAGATTGAGCACGATTATAGCAGCGAATATCGACCCGATCATCGCGACGATGAACTGGAGGAAATCAGTAATCAGCACCCCGCGCAGACCGCCGAGCATTGTGTAAATCACAACCACCAGCGACGTAAGCAACACTGTTATTAGTGGTGACATTCCAAGCATCACGCCGCCAATTTTTGTCGCTGCCAACATCACAGATGCCATTATCACAATATTAAAGAACACACCAAGATACAACGCCCGGAATCCACGCAAAAATGCCGCGGACTTGCCACTGTACCTGATTTCGTAAAATTCGATATCGGTCAGTACGCCGGAGCGGCGCCATAGTTTTGCATAAATAAATACAGTTACCATCCCGGTCAGCAGGAATGCCCACCACATCCAGTTGCCGGAGACACCATGTTCACGTACCAGGTCGGTCACAAGATTCGGCGTATCCGCAGAAAATGTGGTCGCGACCATCGATACGCCGAGCAGCCACCACGGCATATTACGGCTGGATGCGAAAAATTCCGCAGCACTTGAGCCTGCACGTTTCGTAATAGAAATGCCGATAATCAGATAAATCAGAAAGAAACCGGTAATAAAAATCCAGTCAATCGAAGTGAGAGTCATCGATCAATCCTTTTTCTCGGAAACATGTTCCACAGCGCTCTTGCTATAATTAATGTCAGCATAATCGAACCGTTTCAAATGCAATTTCACGCGACTCAGGAAATATTCAAAATTTCGTAATTTTTCAGGAGACCAGACGACTTCGGAGAGTGCAAGCATCCTCGGCATGATCATATATTCCACATGATCCGGTGTTTTCATATATTCGGTCCAGACATTGCCCTGTGCGCCAAGTACGTGCTGCGCCTCTTTTTCTGTCAGTTCTTCCGGGACAGGTTCGAACGAGTAAACCGTATCCAATGGTAAATATCCTCCGATTGCCAGTGGCTCCGAATCCGGATCTGCCTGGTAATAATCAAAATAGCAATGGGACGTGGGAGTCATAATCACATCATGTCCATGCCGGGCTGCCTCAACGCCGCCTTTCATGCCGCGCCAGGACATCACCGTGGCTTCCGGCGCCAGACCGCCTTCCAGAATTTCATCCCAGCCGATGATTTGCCGGTTCTTCTGTTGCAGGAATTTTTCGATCCGCTTGATAAAGTAACTTTGCAGCTCGGCTTCATCTTCCAAATCTTCTTCCTTGATTCGCTGCTGGCAATCGGAACACTTTTTCCATCGGGCTTTGGGACATTCATCACCACCGATATGAATATACTTGTATGGAAAAAGTTCAATTACCTCCAGCAACACGCCCTGCAAAAATTGAAACGTGCGTTCTTTGCCGGCACAATATACATCTTCAAAAATGCCCCATTTTTTTGCCACTTCGAACGGTCCGCCGGTGCATGATATTTCAGGATAGGCTGCCAGCGCAGCGACGGAGTGACCAGGCATTTCAATTTCCGGAACGACTTCGATGTAGCGGCTTTTTGCATACGCCACTACATCCCGGATTTGCTCCTGTGTGTAAAAACCTCCGTGCGGTGTGCCATCATATTCCTCCGGTTTATTTCGTGCGTGTCCAACCAATGTTTCCGAACGCCAGGCACTGATTTTACTAAGCTTTGGAAATTTCTTGATTTCGATGCGCCAGCCCTGATCTTCTGTCAAATGCCAATGGAACCGGTTGAATTTGAACATTGCCAGCAAATCGATGTACTTTTTCACAAATTCCACTGGCATGAAATGGCGGCATACATCCAGATGCATCCCCCGCCAACTGAAGCGCGGTTCATCCCGTATTTCCACGCATGGAATCTGCCATTCGGTAT
>WJJN01000299.1 GCA_014729735.1 Candidatus Zhuqueibacterota bacterium | reverse complement strand
TCCGCTTTTTCGATATGATATGCGGAAGGTATTTTCATTGTCCAGCCACACTTTTCTTTGAGTTCATTTTCCAAACTGCCCTGGGTGCGAAAGAACAATGTTTCTTTTAATCGTGCATTCCTATAATCATCGAAATATGTGTACAAGTAATCCGGGTATATACTGACATTGGAAACCAGTGATTCTATATCGGGTGCAGAGAGGATCATTACAAATTGATCCATTGCCCATTGATCCTGCGTCACGAATAAATATTCTTCTCCTGCCTGGATATTTTCGTAAAGATCTTCATTAACTGATTGTTTCAAAATATCATCGATCCGGGAATCCGTTTCGAGCACGGAAATGAACAGAAGATTTCTCATTTGAAGATAGTTATCCATGTTTTCCGGGAGCACATGTTCCACGACGAACTCCTTTTCAACCATTGGGGTAACCAATTTTTTCTCAAGAGCCGGACGGATATATGGCTCGGTACGTTCCCAAACATCATCCGCCGCAACAACATAAATTTCCCAATCCCGTCCAAGAGTAATGATGCTCTTATCGTCGCACGAGATGAAGATCAGAGAGACGAATATAGCGAATAACATTAATATCCCAATTCTTTTCATGATTTATTCCTCCTTTGAGTCATTACGTTTAACCTTTTTAATAAAAAATATCCGCACACCGATAAAGCCTATCAGACAGATGATCAAATGCTGCCAGTTACCGAGTTTTATTACTATGAAAAATACGATAAAAGCGACAATCAGCCTGGCGATCAAGCTGAGAAAAGATAGCAGATACGGTCGTTTGGCTTTTGGCAGATTGCTGACGGTAAACCACAGCATCTGAAAGTAGAACAATCCCAGAACAATTCCGCTGACAAACGCGACCAAAAAGTAAATTACAGTCATAGCATTATTCCTCTGTGTTTTGATGCCACCTATTTAAAAGTTTTCTTATTATGATGGGAGACAGAATGCACGTCGCCGTAGAGACCAAAACCATTGCCGTGAAAATCTTTGAAGAAACAGCCCAATCTCCCAGTGCTTTACCCCGCTCCAGAATTACCATCGTGATCTCTGCCCTGGGAATCATACTGAATCCGATCAATAAGAAACCGATTTTGTTGTCTGCAAAATATGCCGGAACACCATGTCCAATCATTTTACCCAAAATAGCAATTATTAATAAGATCACACCAGTTCCCAGTGCACCTCCAAATGACCCTGGCTCAATCTTCAATCCGATAACAATAAAGAAAAACGGACTGAAAAAATCGTACAAGGTTTCAAACGATGCATCTAATTTTACTGCATTGGGATCTCTGCTAAACACAATTCCGGCGAAAAATGCTCCGATAGCAATCGAAAATCCCAGCATGCCTGCGCCGGCAGCGATGATAATTCCAATTCCGGTGACCACTAGCATTGGATCCGGCGATGAGTCAATATCTTTGAAAAAAGAGGTGATATTTTCTTCTATGTACCGCGAAAAAAACCAGCAAAGAGCACCAAATGTAATTAACTTCAATGAAATTAATACTATGTTTTTAGATAATATCGGAATCAGTGAGGCGCCGGATTGAGTTCTCAACACAGGGACAATAGAGAACAACAACGCCATAAATACAACTCCTGATATGTCATCCATTTCAGCCACATCTAGAAGCAGCTCGCCGCGACGTGATTTCAGCGCGTTGGCTTCATTCCAAACGGAGACAGGGATTCCGACGCTGGTTGCAGTCATGGCAATGGCAATGAACAGGCTCTGAATTAATTCGAGTTGAAGCAGGTAATACGCTCCCACAAATCCTAAAACACTACTCAGCGCCACACCGCAGAACCAGATCCAGCTTGCCGAGCGAATTTGTTTAATCAATCCGGCAAGATCACTCTCCAGTCCAATGCGAAACAACAGCGTAAAAATACCGATTTGTGCCAAAAATTCAAAAATCTGCCATGCTTCTTCCGTAAGTAACGGTAAATAATTATCACTCACACGAATAAGCACACCCAGAACAAGGTACCCGACGATCGATGGTAGTGAAATTTTTGACGACAATGAGCGGATGAATATAACCGCCACAAGACAACCTCCCATTAACATTATCAGCAATGAGATGTCTGATGGACCATTATTCATTCCGGCTCTCCCGCTTTACCCAGTACCAGGCATTCAGACAACCGGTAACAACGCCAACAAAAAGAAATATGAGCGTCCATGAAATTTTGTCTTCAATTTTCGTATCCAAATATATACCAATAGCTAAAAATAGCAGCGTGGGAATGACAACTGCCCACCCGACAACTCCGAACATCCCGATCCCATACCACAATGCGCGGCTCTTTTTTTCCCGCTCTCCCCGTTGTTTTCGTTCCTCTTTCTTTTTAATTCTTTCCCGGAACTCTTCTTTAAGATTGGATTGATCCATTTTTTGAATCCGTTATTTTGAACTTATACAGCGCAAGTGCGACGTACTTTTAAAGCGCATCACTTCTCTGATATCCAGCGCCTATGTAATCCGCTCTTCTTCGATAAAGCGACGAATTAGATCTGCTTCCATTTTTGCTGCCGCCGAACGTGCGTTTCTTTCACGTTCATCAAGTGATAAAAATTCATTTTTAATCGTTCGTTCAAGTTCTCCTAAATTTGCGCCACGCACAGCATTTCGCGTCGAAAAGTATACTTCATCTCCTTTTTTAACCAGAATACCTTCATCTACTGCCAGATATTCTTCATCACCGTTTTCTTTTGTAAACTGAAAGATACAGGGCACAATTGCTGTAACGAAATCCACATGACGCGGCAAAATACCAAAACCTCCATTCGCACCTTCAGCAGATAGTTTTTTAATATCTTCCTGAACCAGAATTTTTGTCGGTAATAAAATCTTAAGTTTCATCCCTGCTAACCTCACTGATATCACCAATCATGTAAAACGCACTTTCCGGATAATCTTCGAACTCATCATTCAGAATTTTTTCACAGCCTTCGAGACCCTGTTCGAGACTCACTAATTTTCCTTCTTTACCGGTAAACTGTTCTGTCACAAAGAACGGCTGTGTTAAAAATCGTTCCAGTTTACGTGCCCTTTGAACCGTGCGCTGATCGTCTCTGGATAGTTCTTCCATTCCCAGCATTGCGATGATATCTTTCAGATCTTCGTATTCAGCAAGCGTACTTCGAATCTCTTGAGCAATATCATAATGACGCTGTCCTACCACTTTGGGGGTTAGCATTTTCGAGTTGGAATTCAGTGTATCAACAGCCGGATAAAGTCCCTGACTGGCGCGTTTTCTCGAGAGCACGATTGAAGCTGACAGATGCGTAAAGGTGTGCACTGCCGCCGGATCGGTGAAATCGTCCGCGGGAACGTATACTGCCTGAATTGATGTGATCGAGCCGCTTTCCGTATTACAGATTCGCTCTTCCAGGCTCGCAATTTCCGTTGAAAGTGTCGGCTGATAACCGACACGGGACGGTAGCCGTCCCATTAAGCCCGATACCTCCGCACCAGCCTGAATGAAGCGAAAAATATTATCGATGAGAAGCAATACACTCTGCTTCTCCTGATCCCTAAAATATTCCGCCATCGTCAGTGCTGAGTGCCCAACCCGGAACCGTGCGCCCGGCTGCTCATTCATCTGACCGAGTATCATTGTAGTATTCTTGAGGACATCGGTTTCTTTTAATTCCCGGTAAAGATCTTCTGCTTCCCGCACGCGCTCACCAATACCGCAGAAAATACTCACGCCCTCATATTGTCCCACCATATTATGGATCATCTCCATGATGAGCACTGTTTTACCAACACCGGCACCGCCGAATAATCCGGCTTTACCGCCTTGTTCAAGCGGTGATAATACATCTATTACTTTGATGCCGGTTTCGAAAATTTCTGAGGTCGTCGAGCGTTTCGAAAGCGGCACCGGTTTCTGATGAATACTCCTTCGTTCATCAATTTTTAGCGGTTCCTGTTGATCCACCGTATCTCCGAACACATTGAATACTCTGCCCAACAGTTCTCGTCCGACAGGAACAGTAATCGTATTTCCCGTATCGATAATTCGATCTCCGCGTCCGATTCCATGTATTGGAGAAAGCGCAATGCTGCGAACGGTTTTTGCATCGATGAGGGAGATAACTTCGAAAAAAATGTCCTCCTCCGAATCAACTTTCAGTAAATTATAAATATCCGGCAGTTCCTCGGAGAACTGTGCATCTATAATACTTCCACGAACAGAAAGGATTTTTCCGATATTCTGCTTTTGTTTCATTCCCAATCTTCCAGTTTATAAATACCATACATATCTGACAATAATCAACACAATAAACGCCAATATCAATATCCAGAAAAATGCACCAAAGATCGCCGCGCTGGATTTCTCGGCTTTCGCCTGTTCGATTGCTTCTTCCCTGCTCCGGGGACGACGTGGCGGAATGATGGCAACCAGAACTAAAACCAGAAGAAAACCAATAATCACAAATGGAGCCCAATAGATTCCACTGATTTGAGAGCCGAACGGCGTTATCCAAACGCCACCAGCCCATATTCCGAATAATAGTATCAAAAACAGAAAAATGATGGTGCCGGCGACTCCCTCCTGGTCCGAACGTCTCCAACCCACCACTGTAACTAAAATTCCCGCAGCAATAAGAGCGATGATAAACGAAATCAGAAATTCAAAGAATAGCATAAGTCATTTACTCCTTTACAGCCCTATGAGATGATCCTTTCTAAGTAAAGATTAAATACAATTAAATCTTCATTAATAAAAATAAGGAAAGCTGTAGGGATACTTGTAGTATTCTTCTGGAAATTCTTGATAACCGCTTTCGACATCTAACTCGTTGGAAACCATTCTCGCTCCGCCTTCGAATGCATTATGCACGGCTAACTGTGCTTCATAATGCGAAGATACTGTACCTGTGAGTGTAACCAAACCATCTTCGACATCAATATTAATGTTATCACCATCGACAAAAAGACTCCAGAAAAATTCATCTTTAATATCTTCCTTGACTGCCCAGTCGCTTTTCGGTTCCCAAGTTTCTTCGACGATTATATTGTTACCGATGGAAATCACGCCGGGTTGTTTCGACGTAACATCTTCAGCATGTTCTTTTTCGAATTCCGTATCCACACGACCGTTCAGATATACCCGTCCATTAATCGTCATTACATCTAATTCATAGCGTTCGACAATTGGGTCGATGACCAGAGCATGTTCCACGTTATTAGTCACAGCAGAATCTTTCAATATTTCAGTCGGGCGTACTTTGATATGATTTTTTACCCGATAAACTCCGATTGTATTCCGTGCATCTTCTGCGGCTTTCCTTTTTGCTTGTAAATTGTCAACGACACCAGTCAATGTTACCACTGCGTCCTCTACATCTACATCAATTTTAAAGGTATATACTCTTGGATCGTATAGAAATGCATCTTCTACAGCCTCTTTGATTTCCTGGTCGCTTTTATGAACATATTTGTCTTCACGTCGTAGTTGATCTCTCGCCCACCATTTTACTTCGAGATTTTCATCCACAGCAGTAACGCCGCTTACCAGCGCTTTTTCCGTTGCAACTCGCTTTTCAAGAGCACTGCCGACAACGCCTTCCAGCGTAACCTTGCCGTTTTTGACAGATATGTCGAGCGAGCCGGCATCCAGCCAAATGCTGGCTTGCATGCGCCGTAGTATATCTTGCCTTATTTCTGAATCCGGACGATCTGTTTCATAATCGACTTCGATTTTGTTTTTTATGCCACGCACACCCATAACTCCCTTAGCGACATATTCGGCAACATTTTTTTCTGCCCAGGATTCAACCGTACCGTTTAACGTAACAATGCCTTCTTCAACTGATACTGTAATGTCCCAGGAATCAGTTGCCGGATCGGTTGCCAGAGAATATAGCACTTCATCTCCGATTTTGGCATCGCTTAATTCGATTGGTCGAACTAGCAGGTCATCAATGACAGC